>JBBRJW010000001.1:0-21684 GCA_038218705.1 Chthonomonadales bacterium
CAAAGTTGCCCTTGATCGCATAGTCGCTTCGGGCATAACCGCGCTCGGAATCGATGGTGCGCTTTTCGGCGTCTGTAAGGGCGAGGTCACTGGCGCGAGCGAACTCCTTGTCGGTATCCGCGAAGTGCGCCAACACTGAAAGACCCTTTGTCTCGAGTGAGAGATTGCTCCGGTGCATTCCACTCGCTGCGGCCTTCAGGGCTGCGCTAGCATTGGCGGTACCAGAGGATCCTGCAGCGCGAACCGCTGAGGCCGTGCCCGCAATGTTCAGCGAGTCAAAGCCGAACTTCGTCACCTTGTTCATCTGCCACTGCAGGCTAACCTGCTGGCGGCCCAGCCCTTTCTCGTTCCCAAGCTGCCCGCGCTCGCCATCGCTCAGGTCGGCGATCCGTCCAAAGAAGGGATCGATCGACTGGCGAAGCACTGAGAACTGCAGGGCCTTATTGGTATACGAGAGCGACTGCCGCTGCACAGCGCCCGGCTTGTCCGGACTCGTTCCGTTCACGAGGTCGTCCATCGTAAAGCTATTGAACGTAAAGGTACCGGCTTGGCCAGCCTTACCGAAGGTCAATCGCCCACGCAGATCAGAGCGCGCGAGGCCCGCTTCCTTCGCCACCTGGTCGCGGTCCTTCTGCGTTACCTGCTCGATTTTGGCGTTTGCGTCGTATTGTCGGCGAACGTCCAGGGCGAGGTTGTTCTTCTCGATATCGGTCAGGTCCCCGCCTCGAGCAAACCCGACGTCGACCCGGCGGGTCGTAAAGTCGAGTGAGAGAGACCCCGCATCCAGCGACAGGCTCTGGCGAGTGAAACCGTGGTCGGCATCAGCCGATTTCCCGGCCGCATCGGTGACCCGAAGCGAGGAGAAGCCGAAACCGCCCTTCTTGCCCAGAAGTGTATCGAATCGGTAACCGTCGCGCTCGAGCCCGGCCCCCTTGCCGATCTGAACGCGGTCATTGGCGGAGACCTGCTCGGCTTTCGCGGCCGGATCGTAGGCACGTGCAATGTCGAGCGCAATCGCCGTCTTGTCGCCGTCCGCCAGGTCGTTCAACCGCGTGAATTTCTTGTCCGCGGCCATCCGGAACTGCTGGAAGCTGGCGTGACCAAAGTTCAAGCTCAGGTTCTGACGATTGAACGCGCCGGTCGAGTCGCCGAAGCTCGAGGAGCTGAAGTCGAGACCACGCGAAACACCCGCCTTTGGCGCGCCAAAGGTCATCCCGAGGGCGAGGTTAGTGGAGTGGGTGCCCTTCTGCTTCTCCCAGATCGCACGGTCGGATTCGCGCAGGCCCTTGAAGAGCGAGAACTGCTGGCCGATATCGAGGGACGAGTAGCTTGCCCGAAGGCCGTTCGTCAGGAGGCCGAACGTCTCCTGGCGGATCGCACCCTTCCCGTCCTGAATCTGGCTCGAGTCGAACGAGAGCCCGTTTGCGGTTTTCGACTTCGGATTGAGCGCAATACCCATACCAAAGCCCATGCGCTTTATGCCCTTCTCAGAATCGAGTTGGGTAAGCTGATCCAGGAGCGATTTGTTGTCGGTTGCCTGAGCTTTCAGCGCCGCAATCCCTGTGAACTTCGCCCCTATGTCCTGGTAGTTCGCGTGGGCGCGGAACCCTCCGGAGTTCACCAGAAGGTCCTGCGTGATCAGGTGATCCATCTTATCCGTATCGGCGGGCGCAGCGGGCTTCGCGCCGTTGGGCGCAACTGTCGTGAGGTTCTGGAGGGAGCGGCTCTGCGAGAAGTAGGCCATGCCGTTGAGCGAGGAGAGCCCGCCCGCTCCGAACTTCGTGTTCAGGCCGAGGCCGTAGACCGAAGTGGAGACGCCGTTTTCGGACGAGGAGCCGAAGCCGAAGTTTAGGCGCGAGGACTGGCCCATCTGAAGCACAAGGCCCGGCATCGCGACGGGCTTAGCCGCCGGACCATCATTCGAATAGCGGTAGTAGACGCTGATGCTGTCCTGCGGCCGGACGGATTGCGCGAAGATGAGCGCGCCGGAGTCGGGGTCGAGCCAGTAGTCCCGGTTCAGGCGAAGGGAAGCTCCGCCCACATGCACACTGATTGTGTCTGTCTGAATATTTCCATGGGAGAGGTTGTAGCCGAGGCGCGAGCCGTTGCCGCGTATCACCTCGTTAGCGGGTTTCCCAGGGGAAGTGCTCTTACGTACCCCGCCAACATTCGCGCCGAGAAGCCCCTGAAGTGAGCTGCTGTCGCCTGAGTTTGCAAAGGTGATGGGATCCTGAAAAGTGTTGAACTGTGCCCGTGCCGACTCAGTGAGAACCAGAGCGGCGGGAAGTGCAAGGAGGACGAGGCCTCGACGCCTCGCAGTCGCGCCCAGGAAGGCGCGGTCGCCGATCCGCGGCAGGGAACTAACTGGTTTTCGTTTCAATGTCGTCATGCGCGTGACGCCCTATTCTTGTGCTCTGGCACTCGCGGGAAGTCCCTTGCGTGTGCCAGGCACGAAGACCAACCCCTAGAAAAAGGACCGGAACCAGAGGGCCCCGGAAGGCACTCCCGTTACCGCCTGCAGACAGCCACTAGAAGCTGCCGCGAACTACGGAAACCGTAACCTCTCGTCGCTGAATTGATTCTACCACCGAGCGATCATAATTATCGGTTCGCGCCGCAATTTCGCGCCGAATTGCCGCGCTTGAAAGCAGCTGCCGGGTCTCCGGCGGAAGTGATACGTAATGGATTATCGGCCTCGATGCCGAAGTCTTGGATGTGGATGCAGTGTCAGCGACATCTGCGACCGCGGGCCGCGTTGGCGCGGCATCGGGAACTCGCGTCGGCACGGACGCCTCGCTTGGCTCCACCGATGGGCCGAGGTCCTCGTTGGCTGCCGCTACACTGGCGCTGGGCCGCGGGGCTCGCTCAGGCTGTCGAGCGTATGGGATCGACGCAGCAGCCTCGGTCGTGTCGCTCTCATCCGAGCTGCCAGTATGTGCGAGCAGTGCAGCCGAATGGTGCACGGGAGCTGGGGTCCGGGCTACCGCGACATTGAGAGTTCGCGAGCCAGGTCCAACACGCACCGCGAGAGCGTTCGGGCGCCGATCAAGATGAACACGGCTCGCAGCCGCGCCAATGGCGCGAAGTGTCTCGGCCGGGCTCGCGCTTCGGACCGGCGGCACGACTGCCGTCTCATGCCCTGAGTCGGGAGTTACGTTCATCTCGGGCACGATCGGCGCGATAGGATGCGCTGCCGCGAGGCGCGCACCGTCTGGCGCAATTGCCGCGGGCGCCGCAGCCTGCCGATGCGGCAGGCTGACCGCGATCAGCAGGGCGGCCGCAACAGCGCCGATGGGAAGGCTATATCGTGCGAAGTCCGGCAGCGTCATGCGGGAGCGCAGTTCGCCCCATGCCGCAGCGAGTCGCGTTCCGATCGAACGCCGGCGAGAAGTAGCCTCCAGAATGGACATTCTAAGAGACGCTGGCGGTTCCACTGCAGGAACCTGGCGCAGGATGACCGACGAATTCTGCATCGCTGCAAAGGCTCGAGCGTAGGCGGGATCCGACGCCAGCATCATCTTAACGCTCAGCGCCTCTTCAGGTGACGCTTCGCCATCAATATAGATACTCAGCAGGTCCCATACAGCGTCGTCCTCCGCGGACGTACCGTTGTTCACTGCGTCAAAATCATCAAATTGTCGATTTCCGGTGGGCATAACTACCCTCCTCTGCCGCAATCACGACCCGACACGGCCATCAGCTCGGTCATTGGGTCAATAAGCGGCCCGCTTACACATAGTGGGACGCGCTCCGCGCTCTGTTGTTGCACTTTTTTGTCGGTTTTGCTGCGCACGCCTAATACTTCCCTCGGCACATATTTCGATCGGGCGTCAATTACAACGAGGAAAGCGCTGAGCGGGAGGGATCACCCTCCTCCATGTGGAACACGTGCATGCAAGGCGCCAACATCCACATATTCTGAGACACAAAAGGACCCGCAATGTTACGAACGCCTCTACTCCACCCGCAGATTCTGAGCGCTATCGCCGGCGCCGGTCACGGTGCACGTATCCTTATTGCGGATGGTAACTATCCGCTCGCCACGACCGCCGGGCCGAATGCCGACCTCGTCTACCTGAACCTTGCTCCAGGCGCCGTTTCGGTTACCTCGGTGCTTCAGGTGCTGAGCCAGGTCGTCCCGATCGAAGCCGCGCACGTCATGCAGACAGCCGATGGATCTGAGCCACCTATTTTCGGGGAGTTCCGCCAGATTCTCGGGCAATCTCCTGCGCTGAAGCCACTGGAAAGGTTCGCGTTCTACACCGCCGCGGGTGAGCCGGATGTCTGCCTGGCCATTGCCACGGGCGAGCAGCGAATCTACGCCAACATCCTCCTCACGATCGGGGTGGTGATGCCGTAAGGGGCGTCTGGCCAGGCTCCAGAGCTGCGGCCGTATCCGGGGGCGGGCAAATATGGTTGTTGGAGGCGCGCCCGGCGTTCCATGTGGGGGGGCATTCGCCGGGCCGCTGTTCCACGGAGGGGACCGCACCGCCTAGTACGGCCGGGCGATGAAGACGTTCCGGCGTCTCGGTCCTGTGATCATTCTATCGAGGGCGGGCGCGGTGAACTGTGAGCCCGATCACTGGTCGTCAGTCAAAATTTGAACGCCCGGTAAAATTGCGGGGCAGCTTTGGTGACACCGCAGCCGCCCAGTTTACGTATGAGAGTACAGAAGAGGAATCATACGACTGACTCGGGCGATGAGGAGGACCGAATGTTGTATCTGGCATGGGTGACTCTGGGCACGGTCTTCTACGCCCTGTCCAAACGCTGCAAAGGTAAGAACGCCCGGGCGTTTTTCACCTGGGGGGCTGCTGGCTTCTGGATGCTATTGCTGCCCGCGATCGCGCCCGTTGTGTTTTCACCAATTCTTGCGCCGTGGATGTGGCCACTGCTTCTACTTCCTGCGCTCTGCTGCTTTATCGCCGGAGTGAGCGCCATCATTAATGAGATGCGCGCACAGCAGCGAGGCGAGTATACCGACGCGGCCTGATCACACGAGTTCCTGGGCCACTGAACGCTGACTGCGAAACCTCACCAGAGCAATTCTCACCGCGGACATTATCGCGGTGAGCATTGCTCTTGCTTCTTTCCAGCCATCCAGACCGGTATGCGCCGCGGCAAGCTCGGCATGCCCTCCTCGCACCCAATCATAACCAGCACGTTTGCCCATGGTTTATGCCCCTTCTATCTGCCCGTGTTCAGGGAGAGAGTACAATAAGCGGGGACCGACGCTCTGCGCGGGTGCTTCGGGACAAACCCGATCAGTAGTCCCGCCAGCACCATCAGCACGCCGCACCCCGGGCCGCGCTGATTTCGCCCGCCAACGCGCTCATCACTCCTTCTTCCGGGATCGGGAAACTATATGCCAGCCTTTGGAATAATGATCGCTCTGCTGCTCGTCGCGCTGAACGGCTTCTTTGTCGGGGCGGAGTTCGCGGTCATCAAGGTTCGCTCCACTCAGCTGGAGGCCCTCGTGCGATCTGGCAGCAGGCCAGCCCGCATACTCCAGCGCATTCATCAGCACCTGGACTCCTACCTCTCCGCTACGCAGCTCGGCGTTACGCTCGCAAGCCTGGCCCTCGGATGGGTGGGAGAGCCTGCGATTGCATCGCTGCTCGAGCCACAATTTGCGCGCCTCACTCCAGGGCTCTCCCGGCCGCTCTCTCATGCGGTCGGCGTTGTGATCTCGTTTACGATTATCACTTACCTGCATATTGTCTTCGGCGAGCTGGCGCCCAAGTGGCTGGCGATTCAGAAGCCCGAACGGTTGGCGCTCTTCATCGCCGGGCCGCTCCATCTCTTCTACCGTGTCTTCTATCCCGTAATCTGGGGCCTCAACGCCACGGCGCGCATCCTGCTTGGCAAACTGGGCATTCATCCAGCGCAGGAGGGAGAGTCCGCGCTCTCAGAGGAGGAGCTTCGAATAGCGCTCAGCCAGTCTGAAGACGGGGGCGAGATCAACGAGAGTGCGGGCGCTATTGCGGACCGGGCCTTCCATTTCGGGCACGGAAGAGTTCGAGACGTAATGACCCCGCGCCCCGATATCGAGTTTCTAAATGCGCTGGGCTCGATGGAGCATAACCTCGAGATTGTGACACGCTCGCAATATGCACGTTTCCCTTTCTGCCAGGGCGATCTCGATCGCGTAATCGGCCGGGTGCATGTCCGTGACATCCTCCCGGTCGCTCTCAGCCCCAACGCCTTCGACGCGCACGACAGCGAGGCACTCCGCTCTGCAGTTCAACCGGTGCTCTATGTGCCAGAGAATAAGCCGCTCGATGAGATGCTGAGCGAGTTTCGCGCTCAGCGTATGGAGATGGCAATTGTGCAGGACGAGTACGGGATGACAGCCGGAGTGCTCACGCTGGAAGACATTCTCGAGGAGCTGGTCGGGGAGATCCAACAGGAGTTCGTACCAGCGCCCTCGGAAGTCGAGCCGCTGCCGGACGGATCCTACCTGGTAGATGCCAGAATCACGCTTGCTCGCCTCGTCCGCGAGCACGAGGTGGGCGAAGAGGTGGAGGGGGTGGAAACCATCGGCGGGTTCGTGCTCTCAACGCACACCGGGCATCCCCGTGTCGGCTACTCCACGCCACTCGGGAGCTGGAGCGCCGAGGTCGCGGAACTGACCGGCCGCCGCATCCGAAGGGTCCGGCTCACACGAACCGGCCCTCCGGCTGCGCCGAATGAATGACAGTGAAGGACCGCCCATCCCCGGCCTTTCAGCCGGAGGGATGGCGCCGGCCTCAGGTGCGGTGCTCCTATGCCTGCGCGCGAGCGCCGGAATCGCGCCGGAAGCAGAGTGCCGCGTTGATGCCGCCAAATCCAAAAGAGTTGGAGAGGACTGTGTCGAGCGCTGCTGCCCGACCCTCGCCGGGAACGTAGTCGAGATCGCACTCGGGATCGGGGTCCTCAAGGTTGATCGTCGGCGGGATCCACCCGTGCCGGATCGCCATGCAGCAGATAGCCGCCTCCATCGCCCCGGTCGCCCCGAGCGCGTGACCCGTCATCGCCTTGGTGCCACTGATCGGCACTCGGTGGGCGTCCTCTTCGCCAAGCGCCAGCTTGAGCGCCCGCGTCTCGGTCGAGTCGTTGAGCGGCGTGGAGGAGCCGTGCGCGTTAACATAATCAACCTGGCTGGTGGAAACGCCCGCCGAGCTGAGAGCGCCGCGAAGGGCAGCAGCCGCACTGGCTGCGTCTGGCCGCGGTGCAGTCATGTGATGCGCGTCCAGAGTGCTGGCAAACCCTGCCAGCTCGGCGTAGATCTGAGCGCCTCGAGCAATCGCGTGGTCACGCTCTTCCAGCAGAAGAATTGCGCTCCCCTCGCCCATCACAAAGCCGTCGCGGCCCACGTCGAAGGGTCGGCAGGCGTGGCTTGGATCCTGATTGCGGGTCGACATCGCTCGTATTAGCGCGAATGCGCCAAAGCAGAGCGGGGCCAGCGGGGCTTCCGCAGCGCCGGCAAGCATAACGTCCGCATCGCCGCGTCGAATGGCGTGCCAGGCATTTCCGAGCGCAATCGCACCGGAGGCGCAGCTATCCGCGTTCGAGGTGGTGAAGCCCCGCAGTCCGAACTCAATTGCGACGTTGCAGCTTCCGGCCCCTACAAACATCTGCAGGGCGAGAGCTGGATTCACGGCCCGCGGCCCTTCACTCAGGAATTTGATGTGCTCGGCTTCGGCCCATGCCGCTCCGCCGAGCGCGCTCCCTACGCACACTCCGAAGCGCTCCGGGTCCTCCGCGGCGGCATCGAGTCCGGCATCCATGAGCGCCTGGCGCGACGCAGCTACAGCGAACGCTGAACAGCGATCGAGGCGCTTTAGCGCGCGCCCTTCCAGGTAGTCCGCCGCATTAAAGTCGGGAACTTCGGCGGCGATGCGGCAGCTGAGGGCGCTCGCGTCAAATCGGCTGATGGCCCGCACGCCCGATCGCTCGCACCGAATCCCCCGCCAGAGCCCGGCGGCCCCACTGCCGATAGGGGTAATGGCCCCGATACCCGTTACTACAACTCGCTTCAATAGCACCTCCTGGCATTCGTGTTCCAGTCGTCGCTGCAGAAAACACCGTCAGACCCACAGCTTCGACCGGATCCAGGCCTCAGCCCTCGCTCTCTATTCGATCACGAAAGCACCGGAGCGTCTTGCCGGCGATGTTCTCGACGAACAGCCTTCCAACGATCCACCTGGCAAATAGGTCCCCGAGAACGGGCGGCGGATAGCTCAGCCGGTGAAGTATCGTGACTTCCACTGCCCATTCACGGGGTTCGATCCTCCACTCCACCCACATTGTTCGCGTTATCCCGGCGACGTGCACAAAGGTTATACGTCGCTCTTCCGGAAATAGCTCCTGCTTCGCGGTCCACTGAACCGGGATCCCGTCTCGCGATGCCCCGAACTCAGCCAGTTTGGTGGTTGGCGTCTCCTCGAGGACCCGGAGGTACCTATAGTGAGGAAGGATCGAAGGCCAGGCCGCGAGGTCGGCCGCAAGCGCGTAAACAGCGGCGGCCGTCCGGGATGGCTCGCCCCGGATGGTAATGGTATTGGCGGTCTCCATCTACTGGGCCTCCCTGGGCAGCAGACTTTCTGGATTGAGACCGTCGAGCTCGGGAAGCACAAAAAGGCCCCCATCCCGCACAAGGTCACCGTCGAAATAGATCTGGCCACCCCCATAGTCGGGACGCTGAACGCAGACCATATCCCAGTGGATCTGCGAGCGATTCCCGTTGTCGGCCTCTTCGTATGCCTGCCCCGGCGTGAAGTGGAAACTGCCGGCGATCTTCTCGTCAAACAGAATGTCTTTCATCGGGTGGAGAATACCCGGGTTGAAAGCGAGGGACCATTCGCCGATATAGCGAGCGCCCTCATCTGCATCCAGGATCTCGTTAAGGCGCTCCGTTCCGCTCCCGGCAGTCGCCTCGACCACTCTGCCCTCGCGGAATACCAGCCTTACATTTGAGAAGAGCGTTCCGCGATAGAGCGTATCCGCGTTGTATTGGAGAACGCCGTTCACGCTGTTGCGTACCGGCGCCGTGAAGAGCTCCCCATCCGGAATATTGCATCCGCCCGCGCACGGAACGGATGCAATGCCGAGCTTACTGAATGTGAGATCAGTTCCAGGGCCGACAATATGAATCTCGTCGGTGCGGTCCATGAGTGCCTTGAGGGGCTCCATCGCTCGCGTCATCTGATCATAGTCCACGTCTGTGCAGACCCGGAAGTAGAAATCCTCGAAGGCTTCGGTCGACATTCCCGCGGCCTGCGCCATCGCTGGATGCGGCCAGCGAAGAACCACCCACCGGGTCTTCGGAACCCGCACCTCGGAGTGCACGCGATGCCAGTAGAGTCTCTCGTAGAGGCTCATGCGATCCGGAGGGACATCGCTCATCTCGCTGATGTTGTGCGAGCCGCGGACCCCGATGTAGCACTGCACCGACTCCATGCGAAGCCGATCGAGGTCGCCCATCAGGCGCATCTGTTCCTCGCTTGCGGCCATATTGAGTGCACGCGTCACGCGCCCGAGGTACGTGCTCGCAATCGGCAGACCGCCTTCCCTTGCGATCGCCTCGATGAGAACTACGGTGAACTCAACCGGGACGTCAAAGGCTTCAACCAGCACTCTGTCACCAGGCTTCACTCTGATCGAGTGGCGCACCAGCAGCTTAGCCAGTCGCTCATAGCGAATATCCTTCATCGTAGCTCCTCTCAGCGAAACATCGTTTCGGCAGCCGTGGTCCCGAGCGACACCGAACTCTTCGGCCGCTGGCACTCTTTTACTCGATAACGGGAAGGTTTACCACATGTCGGGGCGGAATAGTCCCACACGGCCGGGCCGCCGAAGAATTCCACTGCATGCGCGAGGAGTGAGGACATGCCTACCCCATCAGATTATGCGGAGCGCGTCTACGCCGGCGTTCTCGGAAAGATTATCGGCGTCTATCTTGGTCGACCGTTCGAGGGATGGAGTTATAAAGCTATCACCGAGCGGTTTGGCCAGATCGACTACTACGTCCATGAGCGTCTCGGCGTGCCCCTTGTGGTCACCGACGACGATATCTCCGGGACCTTCACATTTCTCCGAGCCCTTCCCGATAGCGGAGCCGGCGGCGCTGTGAGCGCCGCACAGATCGGGCAGGCGTGGCTCAACTACATTATCGAAAACCGGACCATCCTCTGGTGGGGCGGAATGGGTAACTCCACAGAGCACACCGCATTTCTGCGGCTGAAGCACGGCATCTCCGCTCCGCAGAGCGGCTCCGCATCCATGAACGGCCAGGTTGTCGCCGAGCAGATAGGCGCACAGATATTTGTGGATGGCTGGGGCATGATTGCCCCCGGCGATCCCTCCCAGGCCGCTGACTATGCCCGCCGCGCCGCCAGCGTCAGCCACGATGGCGAAGCGATCTACGGCGCGCAGGTGGTCGCTGCAATGGAGGCCCAGGCATTCGTCGAGTCCGACATTCAGAAGCTGATCGACGTGGGCTTGAGCTGCATCCCCCGGGACTCCGTAATCGCCCGAATGATTGGGGACATCCGAAAGTGGCACGCTGACGAGCCCGACTGGCGCGAAACCCGCAAGCTGATCGAGGCGAACTATGGTTACGATAAGTACGGCGGCAACTGCCACATGGTGCCCAACCATGCTCTGATCATTCATGCCCTGCTGCATGGCGAAGGCGACCTCCAGAAATCCCTCCGAATCGTTAACACGTGCGGATGGGACACAGACTGTAACTCCGGTAACGTGGGCTGCCTGCTCGGAATCCGCGGAGGATTGGCGGCCATCGACGCTGGTCCAGATTGGCGGGGCCCGGTAGCGGATCGCCTCCAGCTGCCAACAGCCGATGGCGGCCGCGCGATCTCGGACGCTGTTACAGAGGCGATCGCGATCACCAACATCGGCCGGGGGCTCGCTGGCGAGGAGCCGCTTGCGCCGAAGAATGGGGCTCGATTCCATTTCGACCTGCCCGGCAGCGTGCAGGGCTTCCTCCCGGACCCGAGCCCGGAGACATATGGAACGGTTACGGTCGAGAGCGTCGAGGGGCATTCGCAGCTCGGCGAGCGAGCGTTGGCGCTGCGCTACCACCATGTTGCACCAGGCAGACCCGCGCGCGTGGGCCGGCAGACGTTCCTCTCTCAGGCAGACATCGCGGCGCAGGGCTACGGCATGGTTGCCTGCCCCACCCTCTACCCGGGCCAGACCGTGCGAGCGCGCGTGCTCGCCGATGACGCCAGCAGCGGCCCGGTTGTCTGTCGGGGATACCTCAAGGTCTATAACGGCGAGGACAAGTTCGATCTGGTCTTCGGACCGGAGACCATGCTGGAGCCCGGTGATTCTCACGAGTTCCGCTGGAAGGTGGAAGAGACGGGCGGCCAGCCAATTGCGGAGATTGGGATCGAGATCAGCTCCGAGTCGCGCGCCGATGGCGTGCTCTACCTGGACTACCTCACCTGGGAGGGAACTCCAGACGTGGTTCTCGGAAAGCCGATCGCGGGCTCAGTCTGGAAGAAGGCGTGGGTAGACGGAGTAACTCAGTTCGATACCCAGGGCGGCGAAGAGCCCTATCGCATCATGCAAGACGAGGGAACCGGCCTGCTAATCCAGGGCACGCGCGAGTGGACAGACTATCGCGTGGAGGCGACCATCCGACCACACCTCGCCGTCTCGTTCGGCCTGGCCGCGCGTGTCCAGGGAATGCGCCGCTACTACGCACTGCTCCTCACACACGATAACCGCGTTAATCTCATGAAGGTGGCCAATGGCGGCGAGACCATCCTTGCAAAGCAGATGATGCCCTGGAATTATGGCGACGCTTACGAGCTGGCGCTCGAGGTGTCTGGCAATCGCATTGCGGGATTTGTCAACGGCAAGCGCGTCTTCGAAGTCGAAGATTCGGATCGCCCGCTCACCGGCGGCGCCGTTGCCCTCCTCTGCGAGGAAGGCCGTATCTCGTCCGGTCCGGTACGGTTCCAGCCCGTCTTCTAGACCTCCTGTTCGGTCGCCTGGATGGCGACCGGCATCAAATGGCCGGTGTGCCAGCCACTTCCGCGGCGCGGGCTCGCTTGTCGAGCTCGCGCCGTATCTCCGCAAGCAGTCCATCGCACGCCCGATCAATCAGCTCGAACACCGACTCAAATGCGCCGCTATGGTAGGGATCTGGCACTTCGAGCAGTGTCTTCCCCGGGTCAAATTCCAGGAGCCGCCTCACCTGCGCGCGTCCCTCGCCAAGCGCCAGAACGTCTCGCCAGTTCATCTCATCCATCACCACAACGTAGTCAAACCGGTTCAGGTCGTCGACATCGACTTGCCTCGCCAGGTGATCGAGCGGAATGTCTCTGTCGGCCAGGGCCTTCTGGGTGCCGCGGTGCGGCGGTTTCCCGATGTGGTAATCGCCCGTGCCCGCGGAATCCACCTCGATCTCACTCTCCAGGTCTGCCTCACGAACTTTGCTCGCGAAGACGGCTTCAGCCATTGGCGAACGGCAGATGTTGCCGAGGCAGACAAACAGAACGCGTATCATGACACTCCCTTTCCAATCAAAAACCGCTGCGCAACAGGGCGCAGCTACAGGATACCTGTTGGATTGGCGCGGCCGTGCCGAAAAAAGGAGTGTAACGCAGAGCGTCGAATTTCGTTTGCAGAGGTTGCGCCCCCGAGACCGCATGTTTTTGCCCTGCGTATAAGGAGAAGCTACTTTGCCGCACTACCACCCGCTGCTAATCGGCGGTGCCCTCTGCCTATTCGCGCCCGCGGTCCTCGCCCAGGACTCGCCGGACGTATCCGACCCGCCTGCCCATGAACGGGTCGTCCCGACCCGAACACCAGTTGCCATCTTCGAGTTTGCAGGAGCGGACCGGGAGATGGGCCGCTTCCTTGCAGATACCCTCCGGACCGACCTCTCCCGATCAGTTTCGCTTGCGCCGGGCGAGGAGGGCGAAGTTACACAGGCGCTCGCTGACCTGGAGCTCGCTCCCGGAGCCACCCTGACGCCGCTTCAGGTGCGCCAGATTGGCCGCCGCGTGCATGCCGACCGCCTGGTGGTTGGCAGCTTTCTTAATCAGAACAATCGCGTCACCATCAACGCGCGACTGCTCGAAACGCAGACCGGGCTTGTCGTACCCGGCGGAGCTATGAACGTGGAGGGCGATAGGCAGAGCCTCCTCACCCTGACTCATCGGCTCGCAAGACTCTTCCACAAGAGAATCACGGGCGAGCCGCTCGATCTTCCGGACCCGTCGGCCGAGCCATCGGCTCCATATTCCGGCGACGACAGCGCTCTTCGGCCGCTGCAGCCTGCACTCCCAGAAGATTCACTCGAGGCACTGCGGTCAACGGGGCTTATACCAGCGTCCGCTCGGGCCAACGGTGTCCTGCAGGAGGCCGACCTCGCATCGGTTGTGCGCCGCGTTGCATCGCGAGTTGCGACGCAGACGGTGAATGCCGTTACTCCCACGCAAGCAGTGGGGCCGGTCTCGCGGTTACGCGCGCTCACTGCACTGGTGAAGCTGCTCGTCTCCCCGGTCGATCTCGCTGCCTATAGAACGGCCTCGCCGCGCGAGATGCCCCCGGACATGGCAGCCGTGCCGCTCTGGGGCGCTCCATTCCTGGCTGCCGCGGTCGACCAGAGCTGGTGGAGCGCAGACAAGCCAATGCGGCCACGCGAAAACGCCACCTGGGCGTTTGTGGCGGCGCTGCTGGAGAAGATGCCCATCTCGAAGGGAGATGCGCCGGCAGCGGCGACAGGTCCGGTCGTCGACCGGTTTCCCGCGGACAGCCAGAATGCGGGCGCCTATACCGGCATCGTTGTAGATGCTCGCGAGTTCATGCTCAGCCGCGATATGAATCTGCGCATACTCGATGATACCGGCAAGGTGGTTTACCCGGACCCACGGCACATTCCGGATGCCGACTACCTCCAGGATAACGGAATGGCGGCGTTCATTACGGCCTCAGACGACACTGCCCGCGTTGGCGCTCACCCGCTGCGCGTGAGAGCACTGGACGTGGCGGGCCCCGGCCATGACGATGTCGTGGTATCCCAGGAGACCGCAGACCGGATTCGATCCGCTAACAGGCAGAACCACTTCCTGTGGCGCTGGAAGGTCGCGGTTCTTACGGCTCCTCGATCGCGCGGTACTGCTGACACGCCCGACCTCGCCGATACTCCAAAGGAGCCCAGATAGCGCGCGCGCTGCATCGGTGAACGACGTCGAGGGCCGGCCTGCTCGCGCAAGCCGGCCCTCTTCCTGCATCACCTGGTAAGCCAACCTGACCGCCGCAGCGACGAATTCTTGCAGCAGGCAAACACCTCATCGAGAGCCCCCGTGTGAGATTGACCCAAGCCGGCGGCGGGCAGCCACCTGCTCCAGAAGTGCCTCATAGGGCAGCAATACCTGGTCCCACGCATAAGGGGCAACGGAAAGCGCTATCTCCTCGGCCGAGGTCGGAATCTGGAGAACCGCGGCCAGCTTCCGGGCGACCTCCGCCTCATCGCGCGGGTTATCGAGAAGCCAGCCATTCTCCCCTTCGCGGACGGCGATCGCGGCGCCTGCCAGACGGCTGGTCAGAACCGGGAGTCCACATGCCATCGCTTCAACGATAACAAGCCCCCAGGCTTCATACTGTGTCGGCAGCGCAAAGACGTCGGAGGCAGCGTACAACGACGCCACATCGCTCGTTGGGCCCGTGAACTGTACCCGGCCCTCGAGACCGATTCGGGCGATCTGTGGGGCGCACGCAGCCCCATCCAACCGCCCGATCGCCAGGACATGCAGCTTGGGATCTCCTAGAGTAGCGACCGCCTGGCAGAGCGGTCCGAATCCTTTGCGCTCCAGCTCATTGGCTACAAACACGATCACGCGATCATCGGGGGCGTATCCGAGCTCCGCGCGGACCCTCTCCCGCTTCTCGGCGCGCAGGCCAACGCGAAACTCATCCGGAGAGAATCCGTTGGGGATGACGGTGATGTCACCCCGCGGCACGTTATAGAACCGCACGATATCCGCTGCAACAACCTCGGACAGCGCCACGATCGCGCCGTACTCACGACCGGTCAGCTGCTTCCGCTCCATTCGCAAGATCACAGGGTGAGCCGGGTTGAGCCTCTGCTTCAGTCGGCCCTTCCAATCTCGACCGCGCCCGCTCACTTCGATCCAGGCTTTGTGTACGCTCTGCATCCAGACTACGCTTCCAGGAGGCGCTTGAATGCCGAAGCTTCCGATTACATCTGGCGGATTCTCCATAGCAGCCAGACCGGCGTGGCTCTGAGAAATAAAACCTCTGAGCCCGCGAAGGTAACCGCCGCGTGGTGCAGGAAGGGCGTGCCGAATGACGCGGCTATCGAGTGACTGGTCGTCGAACTCGAACGAAAACACATGCACCTCATGACCACGCCGGGCGAGGAAATTGGCGCACTCAAGTGTCACCCGCTCTACTCCGGCTCTGCGGTGACACCCTGGAAAAGACACTGCAACTCTCATCGGTAACGCTTCCTTATTGAGGGTAACGATCAAGAAAACTGCGATGGGAGCCTGACAGGCTTCCCGCCAATCGCTCGCGAGGCAGGTTCCCTGGTTCGCCTCGGTGCGTGCAAAGTCTCCAGGGCCCCAACCGGCAGGACGGAAGGGACCGAACGACCGAACGACCGACCGATAGAGATCATACCCGCTTCCACCAGGCCTATGGGTTTCAGCGCTTCTAACTTAGCATTGCAGCGGATCAGTGAATTTACGGGTTGGGCCATCGACCTGACCGGGGTATACTGCCCGAATGCTGCCTGGGCCCGCGCGCCTGTCCATGACCGTGCGCGACGAGCTGCGGACGTTTGATGAGTACTACCCTTGAATCGGTGTCCAGGCGGGCTGCGTCCGCACAGATCACCGATTCCACTCCGATATAGAGGACGGATATGCAGGATGAAACGCTGGCCCGGCCCGCAACAGAGATTTCGAGCGCAGTGGTAAGCGCATCAGTTACCGCCGCACGGCCGCATATCGGTTACCTCGACAGCCTGCGGGCCGTTGCCGCGCTCTACGTTGTGGTATATCACGCGGTATCCACAGCTGCGCCCGGCGGGGCGCTGCCCGGCGCGCTCCGGCCGATCGGCAAGCTCATGAGCTACGGGAACCAGGCGGTCGCGCTCTTCATCGTACTCTCCGGCTACTGCCTGATGCTGCCGGTTCTTCGATCGGGCTTCCGTCTAAAAGGGGGCGCAAAACTCTTCTTCACGCGGCGCGCCCTGCGGATTCTCCCCCCCTATTATGCTGCGCTTCTGGTATCCCTGCTCCTGATCCAGACGGGCGTCATCCGTGCGCCGAATCCGCTCCAGGATCCGGGCCTCACAAACATGATGCACGCCGTAGCCGCGCACTTGCTGCTCGTGCAGAACTTCGTCCCGTTCTTCATTATCAATCCGGCGTTCTGGTCGATCGCCGTGGAGTGGCAGATCTATTTCCTCTTTCCCCTGCTGCTCTGGTGCTGGCGCAAAATCGGTGGCGATCGGGCCGCGGTTGGGACCATGCTGTGGGCCACCGCCGCGGCATTTCTACTGCGGCGGACCAGCCTTGCCGACGCACATGTCAACTTTGTGGGCTTCTTCGCACTTGGAATGTGGGCAGCAGCCCACGCTCATCTTCAGCAAGATCCAGCAGACAAGCGCCCGGCGCTCCCGATTCCGACGATTCTGGCAGCTCTTAGCCTTGCATTCGTTGGCGTGCTGGCATTTGAAAGTGGCACGAAAGTGAACGGTATCTGGATCGTGCACGACGTGCTGGGAGCGTGCGTCTGGTGCTTTATGCTTGCAGCGCTCGCCCGGCCAGGAGCGGCAGTGTTCCGCCGGATGCTGGAGTGGAAACCCCTGGTGTCGATCGGTCAGTTCTCGTACAGCCTCTATTTGATCCACGTCCCGATCCTGCAGATAGTCTGGCAGCACCTGATCGCCCCGCGTCACTTCAGCCAGGGCGCCCAATTCGTTTCGCTGACTGCGGTCACCCTGCCACTCTGTCTGGCAGCCGCTTACGGCTTTTATCGGCTCGTGGAGCTGCCCTTCATGCGGATGCGCCCGGCTTCACGGGCACCCGCCGCTGCCAATCCCGCGTAGGCATCGTGTCTCCACAGAGACCGGGCGCTCCCTTTCTTTCGCGGTGCCGCCTTGTCGGACCGTGTCGGAGGATAGAGCGTGTACATAGGCACGCTAATGAGCTCTCCCCGGGCTTCCGGATGCGCTGCCATATAGGCAGGCAGCAGTCGGGCGCGCAGCTTGTCTTCCGCCAGGTAGCGACCGATCGATTCTTCCCGCCGGGCATCCGCGATCCTCTGCAGATGCTGGTAACAGAGACGAAGCTGAAAATGCGATGCGGCGTCATCCGGGTCCACGTCCAGTGCGCGCTGGAAGCTCGCCGCCGCCGTCGCGTAATCGCCGGTCCGAAAGCACGCCAGGCCAGTTTCGAACTGCAACTGGCGATCTTCGGGATTGCGAGCCGCCAATGGGCGCAGGAGTGCAAGCGCTACGTCGTACTCACCCTGGCGGCTGAGCACGGCGCCCATCTCTGCCTGCGCCTCCCGGTTGCCCGGTTCCGCGCGAAGTGCGGCCTCAAACGCCCCGCGGGCCGCGATGAGTGCAGGCTCCGTGAGGAACGCTCGCCCTTGCCCGATGTGCGGCTCGGGGCGCGACGGCGATAATTCGCTCGCCTGCCGGAACGCCTGCAGGGCGTTTGCGATGTCCGGGTTTTCGCTCGAGCCGAGTACGGCGACCCCGTACCGGATGCACCGTTCCGCCAGTGCAGAGGGCGTGGAGTTCGTTCCTGGCGAAGTAGGCCGGTCAAGTTGGACACTCATCTCGGCAATCATCAGAGGCGCGATGGAGCCGGCCGTGTTCGATGGCCAGGGCCGATAGAGCAGCCTCGCGCGTGCAGTGAGGCGATGCGGCGACGCGGGCACGACAAATCGGTAACGGGCCAGGTCCGACCCGCCCGGCGATATAGTTCTCCTGAACAGTTGTGTGGCCTGCCGCGTGAAATCGTGGTCCTTGATCGCCGCACCGGCTGCATCCACGGCTTCCGCACCGTACCGGCGATAGGGGGGCGCTCCTCCCGGCCCGGGCCCACTTCGCAGCAGAACATGCCCCTCCGCATCCTCAATCGTAACCTCGATCCACGCCTCCTGAAGATCGAGATAGCCTGAAGGAAACCCGTGACCGCAGGCGCGGTTCGTCACGACCAGATCCAGATCGACAGGCTCGCCCGGCCGCAGTGGCACGGCGACTGCGCTTCGCTCCGGGAGAAGGCTGCGTCGGCCAGAACGCCGCATCGCAAACCAGTCGATGATAATGCGGCCATCCATCAGGAATGATCGAATGGCGCTCGATTGCCCGGAATCGGGGGCGAGGCTCGCAAGCGCGATGTTAGCGCCCGGCGATCGGTGGCTGAGATGGCCAGTCAGCGCGCGGGGGAAGTGGCACTCCACGCAGGTCTGCCTGCGCTCGGAGAGGAGGTCGGGATTCCGCAGGAGCTTACATGAGAATGCGCTCTCGCGCCACTCTCCATACGGGTCGGGCCCCCGAACAAACTGGTACCCGTTCTGGGCGACGCCCATCGATTGTCGATGGCAGGCCGCGCACGCATCCCCACTCGCTGAGAGCGCGGGATGCGACCAGGCAAACCGATGCGGCGCGGGCCGCACGCGGAGCAGGAAGTCGTGCACAGAGCCCCGCCATCCGGAAGCGCCCGCAAACAGCGGGGAATCCGGAAGCGTCAGTTCTGCCCGGCCGTTCCCGGTTCTGGCTGCGGCCGAGATTGCGTGGCAGGCCACGCAATCCACCCCGCGCGCCTGCGCACCCGCAAAGAGGGAGCCGGGTGCATGGCACCCTGCGCACCACCTGCCCGCGTCGGCGCCGCTTCGCCTTGTGTAGGCCGCCAGTGCCCCTGCGTAGACGGGATCTGAAGCGGACTGAGCATGCGCCGACCCGAGCCACTCGCGGTGAGCGTCAGGGTGGCACCCCGCCTGCCCGCAGTAGGCTGAGGATCTCCAGGTGTCGGCATCCGGCCTCGCCGAGCCCTCGCCGAGCCTGGTGCCGGCGGGGAAGAGGCGGCTCCTGGCCTGCCGGGCGTTTGTGGCGGTGAGGTCGCGGTAGTATTCAGCAGGCTGGTATTCGGCGGATGCAGCGGCCCCAATCAGCAGCAGGGCTGCGCCGAGCCCCATGAGCGGGGCCTGTAGCCGGGGCAGCGACATCCGAGGAGCACGGAGGGTCAGGAGGAGTGCGGCGGAGCCCAGTGCGATATGGAGCGCCAGCGCGCGATTGCCTGGCGCACTTGTCAGGCCGTTCGCGGCGCGCGCCATCAACCAGAGCGCCGGCGCGCCACACAGGAGCAGGAGCCCGCCCGCAATTCGCGTCCGAACGCCAGGGCGGGCGTCGGCGGACCCGGCCCGGCGGATTCGGCGCAGCGCCGCCGGCGCGAGCAGAAGGGCAAGCGTGCCAACCGCGATATGGGCGAGCGCCAGCAGGCCCGAAGCCGCGCCCTGTGAGTGGCGCGCGGGCCCGATCAGCCAGAGGGCCGGGGCAGCCCCGGCCCACGCCGCCCGAACAAACCAGGGCGAGGCGGAAGGCTCCTCCGCCACCTGCCTATGCCTTCGCCGGGACTTCGAAGCCCTTGCGATAGACGCGGGTCAGCAGCTCGTTGGCCTGCGCGTTTGAGGTGAAGCGCTCCGAAGCGGAGTCAAACGCCAGAGCGGGTCCGACGTGGCACGGAGTCGTCTCAATATCGACCCCGTTGTCAACGAGGTGTTTCTCCATCGCGGCGAAGGGCGCTTTCGGCTCACCCATAGCCGAGGCAGCCTTCGCAAAAGTTCCAGTGGAGCCGAGCCGATAGGAGATATTCCCCAGGTGGCAGAGTGCGCTCGATAGGTGGCCCTGTTCGACGTCCGCGTGCTGGTCCTCCCGCTTGCGGCTCTGCACGGCTGCGATGAAGTTGCCGAAGTGATCGCCCCCACCGGCGAAGCTGCGCACCTGCTTGTCGTCGTTGTCGAAGGCCAGCGCCGAGCCATAATCCGACCCGATCGCCACGTACCCCTGGGAGCCCCGAATGATGTTGCCGATCTTCACCCCGTGAATGCCCTCGGTCTTCAGGCCGCGCACTTCGAAGACAATGCGCCGGTCCCCGTAGTCGTATGTCGACAGCACGGTGTTCGGCGTCTCACCGTCATCCTCGTATCCGAATCGACCGCCCGCGCTCACCACCGATTTCGGGAGGCCGTTGCTTCCTATCGCCCAGCGCGCAATGTCCATCTGGTGGATGCCCTGGTTCCCCAGGTCGCCATTTCCATAGTCCCAGAACCAGTGCCAGTCGTAGTGGAAACGACGTCGGTGCATTGGACGCTGCGGCGCAGGTCCAAGCCAGATATCGTAGTCCGCGGTTGCCGGCGGTCGCTCAGACCCATCGGCCTTGCCGATACTGCCCCGGCTCTTATAGCAGTAGCCGTAAGCCGTCTGAATAGCGCCTATGCTTCCGCGCTCGATATAGGCTATGGCATCGCGGCAGGCACGGTGCGAGCGGGATTGCATGCCCGCCTGGCAGATCCTGTCGGTCTTTCGGGCCACCTCAACCAGCCGCCGTCCTTCGCTCACGTTGTGGCTTACTGGCTTCTCAACGTATACATCCTTGCCGTGCTGCATGGCCCATATACCCGCCAGGGAGTGCCAGTGATTCGGGGTTGCAATGGATACGGCATCCAGGCCCTTCATTGTGAGAAGCTTTCGGATATCCTGAAACCCTTCCGGCTTCGGCCGGCCGGCCTTCGTTACAGCGTCCTGTGCGCGCGCCATGGGAGCCGTATCGGGGTCACAGATCGCAACAATGTCCACGTTGTCCAGCGCGAGGTAACCTTTGATGTGGTCCATACCCCGGCCGTTCACGCCGATCACGGCGATCGCGATACGCGAATTCGCGCCGACGCGGCGTCCGGCATGCGCTGCCGGCTCGATCAACGCGCCAGCCGCCAGCGCAGCCAGAGACTGCTCAAGAAATCGCCTGCGTGTCAGCTCCAACATAGTTATCTCCCTGGTCCGAACCTGCGGGTTTACACGCGCCCATTGATGGGCGCGGCATCTTTTTCAGCGGGAGGCCTTGCATTTCCTCTTCGCTTATCGGTGCGCCCGGCCAGCGTATCGTAGACGGCCATCACGCGCTCCGCCATCCGCTCCGTCGTGAATTCGCGCAGGATGCGCGCCGCGCCAGCCTGCCCCATCCGCTCCGCGCGAACCGGGTCCGCGAGGAGCTCGCACAGGGCCTCGGCGAGCGCATGCGAGTCGCCCATCGGAACAAGGAGACCTGTCTCGCCATCGAGCACGATCTCAGGTATGCCGCCGCCCCGTGTTGCAACCACTGGCTTGCCGGCCGCCATACCTTCGGCCACCACCTGGCCGAAGGGCTCCCCCGTAATGCTGGCATGCGCGAGAATCGCAAACTGATCAATGCAGGCGTCTACGTCGTCGCGGAAGCCCAGGAACTCGACGGAATCGGTGAGCCCGAGCTCTTGCCAGAGCGCCGTCACCTGCCGCTCGAACTCCTCTTCTCCAAACAGCGTGGATCCGATTATCTGAAACCGCGCGCCCGGATGGACTCTTGCGATCTCCGCGGCGGCGCGCAGGAAGACGTCCTGGCCCTTCCAGCGCGAGATCCTTCCCACAAG
>JBBRJW010000002.1:0-19037 GCA_038218705.1 Chthonomonadales bacterium
GTGCCAGCCCTCAATCAGCGGCAGCACGCGAGCGTCGGCCGGAGCGGGGGGCGGCGCGGCCACGCTCTTGCCGCGGGCCAGCGCAGGCCACTGCCGCCGCTGGGTCTCCAGCCAGTGGACGGCCGCGAGCCTCAGATCGGCGCGGGGCGCAGCGAAGAGCCGCGGCAGCATCGGCTCCAGCGCCACCGATGGCAGAGTCACGCGGCCGTTCAGGTAGCGTGACTCCACGGCAGGGGAGCCAGGCTTCGATACCTCCCAGACAGCGGCGGGCACGGAGGGCCGCGACACCAACACGTCTCCGGTCGCTCCCGCTTCCGGGGTCGTCCGCATGCTGGCCACCGGGTAGAGGTCGAAGATGCCGTTCTTACTTTGCCACGGCTCCGCCCAGGTATCCGGCGAGGGCGTCACGCTCTGGCGAGCCACCCCCAGGCTGGTCAGGAGCTGGTCGAGATAGGGTCGGCTCCTGGGGTCGCTGCGAAACGCCCTATCCACATCCTGAGCGCCTCGCCAGAACGTCGAGCCGAGCGTAATCACCTGCCCCTTGCCCAACCGCCTCCTGCCGACCGCGACTCCCAGTCCATCCTGCCAGGCCGCGATGGTCTCGACATGGCTGTCGGCCGCCTCCAGGCTGATCGCGCTGCCGGACCGATCGGCCTTCGTCCAGTCCAGCATCAGGCCCCACCCATCGATGCTTCGCCCACGCAGACCCGGGAAGAGAGACTGCCTGTCGGTGAACCGAATCTGCTTTCCGCCAGTCGCGGCATCCTGTTTCACGTGCAGACCGGTAAGCCGCTCGATGGGCCAGGAGTTCGCTCGGCCGGGGCTGTGCATTCCCGTCTGATGCATCGCGATGAAGATGCCGCCGCGGCGCACATAGGCCTCCAGCGCGTTGATGTCGGCGTCGGTCAATACCTCTGTGCTATCGTCGATCAGCACCGGGTAGCGGCTCACCGTGCCATTGGCAACATCGGTCAGGTCCACCAGCTGGCCCGTGCGGCCGGTAGCCTGCAGCTCGCCTCGCGTGAGGTCCCAGTCGTAGGGGCTCTGGAGGCCCAGCCGGACGGTGCGGCTGGAGCGGAGCACGGCGACCTGCGGCCGCACCCGCTCGGTCTTGCCGAAGCAGGCGAGAAGCTGCCGGTTCCGGGCGATCCAGCCGCTCAGGGCGGGGTCTTTGCGGTAGTGATCGTTGTGGAAGACCACATCAACG
This sequence comes from Chthonomonadales bacterium, assembly GCA_038218705.1. Lineage (GTDB taxonomy): Bacteria > Armatimonadota > Chthonomonadetes > Chthonomonadales > Chthonomonadaceae > JBBRJW01. The sequence continues at coordinate 1,208 of JBBRJW010000002.1, forward strand.
ACGTCGTCACCGAGCATGAAGTAGAGGCCGAACATCTGCTGGATTTCGGCTGTGGTGTTGGGCGGACCGCCCGGCTCGCTGCTGATCTGTCCGCCACGCGCCTGGACCATCGTCGTGGTCCACGGCGCCCAGCACGCGGCGTTCTGACCGGTGTCGTGGGGATAAGCGCCGTACTTGAGATAGAGATCCATCAGGGCGTCGTGGTAGTCGCCCGGCGCCATCACCTTCATGGGGCGATCGGGGTCGCCACGGCGCGTTGCCGCCATTGCGCTCTCCATGAAAATGGCGCGAAGGCGCGCGCTGAAGTTGAGCGCGTCGTAGAACCGGTTATTGAGCGGCTCGCTCATGTTCGGGTACTTCTGGCGACCGCTGGTCGAGAGGAAGATGGCGCCCGGTATGGGCCCGCCCATCGTGTTCACCACGATCCGATTCTTACCGACCTTGGCGCTATGGCCGAGGGCGAAACAGAGCTCCATGTCGGGCGCGACGGGCTCATAGGCTGTCACGTCCTTCAGCGGCTGGCCGTTGAGCCAGACCCTCATCCGCGACCGTGGACCATGCCACCAGTTGCGGGCAATGTGCAGGGTGAGCGTCGGGGCCGGGTCTGCTCCCGCTATCGTGAAGTCTCTCCGCAGCCAGTAAAACGGAGAGTTGTCGGGCGATCCGTTGCTGTAGAGCAGGAGCATCGCGTCGCTGCAGTTCACCGGAGTCCAGGAGCCCGGTGAGTGATTCTCCTCGAACCACCGTTCCTTTTCGCCCACCTTCGCACGGTCGGGATGGCCTTCCCACATGCCGCGCAGGTCGAGCGAAGTGGCAGGGTCCCAGCCGGCGAAGTCCTTCGGGAGCGGCACGGGCACGGAATCCCAGTTGGGATAGGTGTCGGCCCGGCCGGTATGGCGCAGGCTCACCGCTCGCAGATCGAGATGCAGGTCGTTGCGGAGGTAGTTGTGCCAGGCAGAACGAGTTTCCGGAAGCCCTGCCACCCGGTCCAGGGACAGGATCGAGCAGTCACCCAGCTCCGGTGAGACGTGATGTCCCATACACCAGGGGTCCTGCGCGACGTGTTCGGCAATTCGGCGGCGCGAACCGAAGAGCCAGGGATCGGTCGCGGCGATCGGCTCCCACGAGGTGTCGGCTGAGAGCGCCTGATAGCCGAAGTCCGGGGCGTTGACCTGGAGCCCGTCCACGGTGGGAAGGTGGGGCAGCGGTGCGATGTTTCGCACCCACGCCGGCCGCTCGGGGCTTCCCCAGCTCAGGAGCATGCGGTAGGGCACATGGTACTTGCGCGCCTCGGCAGCGTACCAGTCCATGATCGACGTGTCGAGAACTCCGGGCGCAACCAGGCGCGATTCGGTGGCACCCGTGCCACACATGGTGAAATGGTTCTCGCCGAACCAGCGCATATCTGCTTCCAGATCCTGCGGAAGCGCGCCGCCACCCAGCACCCAGAATCCTACGGCGGCGTTGTCAAAGCAGTCGAGCCAGGGCGGATAGCGCTTCTGCGGCACTGGCTGCCAGCGTGATGCGCCAGCATGCCGGCACCGGGCCGCGAGCTTCGGGCGAGTGGGAGCGAAGAGGACGTGGAAGCGCGCGTTCTCAATGCCGAGCACCCACCAGCCGGCACTGTCGAGTGTCAGTGCCGTGGCAGGCAGCCCGTCGCCACCGACGGCGCGCACCGGCCCGATGGAGGTGAAGTCTGCGAGGAGCTTGGATGCGCCGATCAGCGCGTGCGCGTGATCCTGAGCGGTGAAGGTAACCCAGGAGCCGCCGTCGTCCGAGACCGCGCGCGAGTGCGTATCGATCCGGAGCGTGCCGAATCCACGCAGATCGACCTTCTGTCCGATCTGCCCCTGCCGCTCATCAGCCCGGCCGGGAGCGGCGGAACAGGCCAGGGCTGTGAGCAGCACAGCTAGCGCTCGGACAACGAGGCCGGCCCGGGACCGGCCGCGCCTAGATCGGACTGCATACGTGGGTCTGAACATAGGTCGAGGTTCCTGAGCGCCAGATGGCGCGGGACGGTGCGCCGCAGGCAGAGGCCGACCGTCAGGAGCAGGCGCGGGCAAGTGCCTGCTCCTGACCGGCAGATCGCGAGGCCCGGACGTTACTGGCCTGGAGCCGGCATACTGACTGCGGAATCGGGCAGTGGCGCAACCGCTATATGCTGATGCCTGAGATGCTTATCGAAGAAGCTCTTGATCAGCTGTTGTACCGCAGGCCGACTGAACGCAGGGCCGCCATGGCCGGAGTTCGGGAATCGCTGCAGAACGGCTTCTACTCACACCTTCTTCAGCGCGACGAGGAGTTCCTCGCTCTGCGCAAATGGAACCAGATTGTCTACGGTGCCATGCAGAATCAGGAACGGGGGGTTGTCTCGGCTTACGTAGTGAACGGGGCTGACGGCATCCCCCTTCTGCTTGTCCTCGCCGAGGTTCGCGCCAATAAGCAGCGAGTAGGGATCACCGTGATTGAAGTTGAAGACATTCCTGGTCTTATCGGCCGCGGCCTGCGCCATCACGCTGTTGAAGTCGGCCGGCCCGTACAGATCGAGCACCGCCTGGACACGATCAGATTGCCTCTCGTTGCCTCCGACGGGCGCAAAGGCCCTCTTTCCGCCAGAGGTTCCAACCAGCGCGACCAGATGCCCGCCGGCCGAGTCGCCGCCGACGCCGATCTCCTTCGGGTCGAAGTTGTACTGTTTGCTATTCGCGCGGAGCCACCGGATCGCGGCCTGACAGTCCTGGATCTGAGCGGGGAATTTCGCCTTCTGACTGAACCGGTACTCGATACTGGCCGCTGCGTAACCCTGACCGACGAGGTACTGGAAGGCACATCCGTCCTTGCTTCCGGCGGACCATCCGCCGCCGTGAATCCACACCAGGAGCGGCAGCGGTTTGTCTCCGGGGTGATCGGGCAGGTAGAGGTCAAGTGCCTGCGCAGGATCGCCGCTGGGCACGTACTGAATGTTGCGCACAACGCGCATGCCATTGGGCTGTGCGGCGCAAGAGAGAGCGGACACGGATGCTACAATGAGCATGGCCAACATTGCCGCCCGCGAACCGGCGGCGTGGAAGAGCTTCGAAAAGCGCATTTTGGTGTTTCCTGTTCATTAATCGGGCAATCGCGGCACCGCGACAAGGCCATTTTTTCGCTTCGGCCTGGCTCACCCGCGAGTAGGACGAAAGCCCGGCGGGCCGTTCGGCAGCAGCCCAAATAACCTTGTCTCCGCACCCGCGGATTCCTGCGGGGTGCCAGTTAGTACTTCACCGAACGACCTGAATCCTGGTTGGAATCTCGCCCGGTTGACTTGGGTCCAATATGCGCTCACCTGTCCCGCTGCGGCACGGCCCGCGAGCGCATCAGAACCGAGCCTTCTGATGCCGAAGCGTCCGAACAAAATGGGCTCAGACCTCGGTATTCTGAAGCTACACAATACCAATGCGGTGGCCTGCGGTGTGAATGCCACATGGGGCCTGCAGGCTCAACTCTCCTGGAGATTGCCGTGCGTGATTCCCGCTCTCCCAATACACTTGTAACAGCCCCACGTGAAATCGTTGGCTATCATGGCTGCACACAAGAGATTGCAAGTATTGTCCTGGCTAGCGGCTTCCATGCGTCCACCAACAGTTTCGATTGGCTTGGTGAAGGAGTGTATATCTGGGAGTATGGGCCATACCGGGCGCGCGAATGGGCGCGTGAGCGCAGCAAATCGCCGGCCGTGCTGGAGATTACTGTGCGGCTCGGCCGCTGTCTGAACCTGCTAGATCGTCAGCATTTCGCGACGCTTTCCTCAATCTACGAATCGATCGCGAGGGGTCTGCCAGATCGAGAAATCCCACATAACACGCATACAGGTGGTCACTTTCTCGATCGCGAGATCATCGATGCATACTGCCGATTGGCCAGCAAGGAAACGACGACTCCTTTCCAAACTGTACGCGGCTGCTTCCCTGAAGGAGAGCCGATCTATCATGGATCCAAGCTTTTCTCCAAGGCGCATGTCCAGGTCGCTGTTCGAGATCTCACTTGCATTTCCATGGTCCTTCTGGTACAATTTCCCTTATAATTGCCTGTCGCTTCCGGGATCCTTGTGATCCTGGTGAAGGAGGTTCACATGAAGCTGGCAAACCGACATCCGGTAGACCCCGAAGTCACCGCCCGCATCCTCAAGCGGGTTAGCCGGATGACGCCGGAAGAGATAATGGCATTCCTTGAGTATCGCACCCCGGGAATTGAGGAGACGGACACAACGGGTATGTTGTCACCCGCCCCGAAGGCCAATCTGGCCATTCGTGCGCGTCCCAATTCTTCCGCCGCCTGATTACGCGATGAACCTGTCAAATTGCGCCCCACTCGACTATCGGGTGGGGCTTTCGCACGCCTGACCGTGTGCGAAGGGATACGACCGACGTGGGAGTGAAGTGCGGGCGTGCGGCTCGCACACTCACGCCGAGCCTATCCCCACCTCCTTTAATATACACAGCAGACAAGGTAACCAGACTGACGGGAGATTGCCGTATGCTTGCGTTTCGATGGGCGACGCTCGGGCTGGCTGCATGGGCCCTGAGCTCTGGAATCATTACTGCCAGTGCGGACACCGTCGTCACGCCCGCGCCTACTACTCAATGGGGCACGTGGGAGGGATGGGGCGTATCCCTCTGCTGGTGGGCCAAGGCAAGCGGCACACAGAATTACCTGGCGGATATCTTCTTCACCCGCAAGACCACAGTACAGCAGGGACAGAGTCTGCCTGGTCTGGGCTTCAACATCGTCCGCTATAACGCGGGCGCTTCCACGGCGAGCCAGGTGGACGGGGCAGCGATGGTCGCTTCGCCGCGAATCTCACCCGGTCGCCAGATGGAGGGCTTCTGGCTCAAACCGAGCAGCACGGCTCTCGATTCGGCGAGCTGGGATTGGTCAGTAGACGCAAATCAGAGAGCGATGCTCATCAAAGCGAAACAGCGCGGGGCAAACCAGTTCGAGCTATTCTCCAACTCGCCAATGTGGTGGATGTGCAAGAACCATAATCCATCGGGCGATGATGACGCGAACCAAGACAATCTCGCACCTGCCGACTATCAGGCACACGCGACCTACCTGGCAGCAGTAGCGCAAGTGGCACGAGACAGGTGGGGAATTCGATTCACATCGGTGGAGCCGTTCAATGAGCCGATGTCTCCTTACTGGCATTCAAGAGGCACGCAAGAGGGCTGCCACTTCTCCGTAGAGAGCCAGCGTGGAGTGATCAATTACCTTCGAGGAGAATTGGATTGGAGAGGGCTGACTCGAACGGTCATCGCGGCGTCCGACGAGACCAGCTACGACCTTGCGACGGCGACCTGGAACAGTTTCGGCCCAGAGACCAGGGCCCAGGTTGGGCGCGTCAATGTCCACGGGTATCAGACGAACGGGAATCGAGAGGCACTATACACTGCCGTGGCGGGCAAGAAGCTCTGGAACAGCGAATACGGTGAAGCGGATGGTAGCGGTCTCTCGCTTGCGAGTAACCTGACAAGAGACCTGCGAGCCCTCCATCCGACCGGCTGGTGCTACTGGCAGGGAATTGATGGCGGCGGGTGGGGATTGCTCGAGGCGTCCTCTCGCCGGAGGGCCACTTCCCCGCCGGCAGGTGCGGACGCTTCGCCTGGCACAGCCGCATCGTCCTCGCAAGAACCGGCACTTCGTGCCAGCACCAAGTACTTCGTTCTCGCGCAGTACACACGGCACATACTGCCCGGAATGAAGATAATCGACGCAGGAGAGGATCATTCTGTCGCTGCCTACGATCCAAAGGGGAAACGCCTGATCATTGTAACGACCAATCTGGCGACTCCACAGACCATTACCTACAACCTGTCGCAGTTCGCAAAGGCGATGGGCCCGGTGACACGCTGGTCGACCAATACGGACGGCAGCGAGCTCTATGTTAAGCGAAACGATGTCACGCTGAGCGCGAAGCAGTTCTCCTGCGCTTTCGGCGCCAACACGGTGCAAACGTTTGAAATTCGAAACGTAAGCGAGTGATCCCGCTGCATCGTGTCAACCTGCCGTCCTCTGACCTCTGCCACTGACGGGGAGGCACCGAAGCCTCAGTGGGACACGAGCAGTTCAAGGTCGCCCCGTACATCCCGCCTAAGAGCCGGTACCAAGAGCGGCCAGGGTGCTTGAGTACTGGCCGGCGATCTCGGCGCGGCGCGTGACGGTCGCAGCGAGCTGCGCGGTGAAGCCATGGTAACGAACCTGAACGACTGAATCAATCTGCTGGCGCCAGCGTTCCGGCAGGCTGGAATTTCCCCGGAGGGCGCCACACAATCCGCCGACCATCGTAGCGATCGTATCGGCATCCCGCCCGAAGTTCGCGGCCGCCAGGATGGCCTGTTCGGGATCACCCTCCATCATCTCGAAGAGCGACAGAGCAACCGGCACGGTCTCCCGGGAATCGCACTGCTCTTCCCGCAGGCTGCTGGCGTAATAACGCTCTCGGAAGGCTTCTTAACTCGCTGCTGCCTGTGCCATCCCGCGTGTCGTCTCCACGCAGCAGATTATCTCCTGCGCACTGACCGGGGGGAGGCACTTCGTGGCGGATTCAACGATCGTGTCGACCGTCGCCTCAGGATGAAAGGCCTCGGCAATCGCGGCCGCCATCGCGCAGGCCGCGTCCCGGAAGAAGCCCGATGGCCCGCCATGCAGGAAGCTCGCCACCCCGAAGGTCTCCAGCGCGGCCTGCCGCTGGAAGTCGGGCTCATAAGCTCGAGCAGGCCCTGTGAGGGCCAACTCGGCTCCTCGTCGAGACCGAACCCTGCGCGCTGCGATCCTGTTGCGGCTGGCAAACGGCGCAGGGGCAGCCAGCTCGCCCGGCAGGCTGTGCCGAATTCGGCACACCAAACTCATGGGCTCCCCGAGCGCCTCGTTCGTCCTCTCCCGGCCCTATTCCTCTTGCATGCGTGGCGGTGGCGCCGTCCCGCCGCGCCGCGACTTGTGTCTGCTCCGGCCACACGACCGTGATTCGCGGCCTTGACAAACGAACGCCTTCACCATATAATATGCATCAGTAAGGGCGGTTAGCTCAGTTGGTAGAGCGCTTCGTTTACACCGAAGATGTCGGGGGTTCGAGTCCCTCAGCGCCCATTTGTGAAGAGAACCCCCATCGCATGGCGATGGGGGTTCTCTCACTGTTTGGCCCCTGGGGCTCAGGTGACGGAGGCGGAGGCTCCCGAAGGCGGCGTTCCGGGTGTTTGAGGTCCGCCATGGGTTTCGGTTCCGCAGATGCGGGCGCCCGCAAGAAGCAGCGCCAGCATCAGCAGAAGGCCGCCGGTCTGTCGGACGCCGTGAGTGCGGCAAGCGCCGCGATTGTTAGTTGTCATGGTCGTGTACTGTACTTCTCGAGCCTTCCGAACACGGGCGCTGGTCGTTTCGGCTCGGCGCTCGGCTTTCCGCACAGCTCTCGAGAACGTGCGCAGGCGCGCGTTGTGACTCTGATGGCGAGCCCAGCGCGGGAGGAGGCGCCACGGCGGTTCCACGCCGAGGAGGGAGTGATCGCAGGGCGGCGGGGCATTGTTTCACAGCCCCCTTAAGTGCCGTGCTGTTGAGCAAAAGTCCGCCTGCGCGGACTGATCTTCGGCTCAAGAATGCTCGCGTTTGGCGGCGTCAGCAGTGGAGACGCGCTCGCCGGGCCGGATGCCAGTGGAATTGTGCGTGGAGCGCTCCACATCGAGATGGACCCAGCGAGGTTCACACTCTTCTGCGGCACCGCTCCGTCGAGCTTCACCGTTTCGTCTGCTCAGCGCGCAGAACTTCTACGAGCTTGTCGACGGTCGTCTCCGGGCACCGGCGCGAAGGCGGATGGGCGGGATCATTCTGCTCCCTGAGACTTCTCGCGTATCGGAGGGCGAGCCCTTCGTCTCCCTGCTTTGCCAACAGAGCGTACATGCCGATATGGGATTTCTCGTATTTCGTTTCAAGCGCGACGCTGAGCTTCTGACAGATCTGGTGTCGGTCGAGCGCTGCATCGAGGTTCTGAAAGTGCAGAAGATACCAGAGCTCGAAGCACGGGTTCGAATATGCAATATGAAAACCGTTACTACGAGCACGCGCTATCGCGTTGTCGAAGTTATCGTTTGGAAACTCATCGCGGTCGAAGACGCACCATACTTGATCGAACGCCCCTTGCGCGTCATTCCGGCACTTAGCGTCATCGACCAGGTCCCGCGTGTTTCGGCCTTCGCCATACACATCATTCGTCACCTTGAACGCGCGAAAGTAGTTGGGTTCCGTCTCCTGTCCTTCACAAACGATCAGGATTGTCGGGCGAGGCTCACGGCTGGCCTGAGGCCGTGAGCGGCTGGTGCGCGGGCCGGGTCTGCGGGGACCGGGGCGATTGGTTCGGCTCGGGCCGCTCATCGCTCTGGCTCGTCCCGCGAGCCGGCAGCTTTGGGGTCATGAGTGGGATCGGTCGCCGAGAAGAACCGTTGGATACCGCCTGTATAGGGAATGGCTCCATATCGACCCCTGATGTAGTCTTTTTCAAAGGAGGCATCGCTCCGGACGGTCCGGGCACCCCCGGACGCGTGCTCCTTGAAATCAGCGAGGGAGTAGAGGCCGGATACCGCTCGTCTGTCTTTCTCTACGAAGTAAATCTGGTCCCGACGAAATACATTCGCGTTAAGAAGGTCCGTATTGTGCGTAGTACAGATGAGCTGAGCGCCATGGGGATTCGTTTGTGGCGAGTTAAATAGCGCAATGATCGCGGAGGTCATCAGAGGATGTAAGCGCGAATCGATCTCATCGAGAATGAGAACCCGGCCGTTCTCCAGCACGTCGACAAGCGGGCCAGCGAGGCTAATCAGCTTGAGTGTTCCATCGGACTCCATGTCGCCTGCGGGAAACTTCTTCTCTCCGGTTTCCCGACCGTCCACATCTCGTACTGAGTGCCCCGTTTTCAGCCTCACCAGCATACGTCCGGCTGCCGCGCCGGTTTGGTCCTCTGTTGCACTTCCCCCGGAAGCGCCCGTGGCTCTCCAAACGGACTCCGCGGCATCGAGCACCGCGGCGGCGTCGGGCGGCAAGGGCATCGTCTCTACGTTCAGGCTTGTGATGTCCACGTCGAGTTTCCGGACGAGATCCTGGATCTTTTCGGACATCGCTGCCCCTTGCTCGATGCAACTACGCGTATATAGGAAGTACTCTTCGTCGGTAACGGCGCGGACCGGCCTGAAGGCGTGCTCGAACCATTCCCGAACCCGGCGCGAGATCGGGCCCTGCTTGTACTCTGCTACTACCGAGAGGATCAGCTTGTTTTCGAGGCTGAATTTGCTCAGGCCTCGGCCCTCTGGAAAGCTCTTTCCTATGCGGACGCCTGTGGCGTCCCGCCGGAAGAGCTGGACTTCGCGAGTGGAAGGCACGCAGTAGAGCCACTCCTCAATCACCTTTTGCGCGAGCAGGGAGAAGCCATAACGATACTGCTTGCCCTCCAGGAGGAACACTACTTCAAAGCTGGACGGGCTGGCAGCTCCGGTATCGTCCAACAGGAAAGGAAAGGCGCCGAATTCGCCCGTCAACCCGGCAGTTCCCACAACTATGCTGCGAACAAACCGCGCCGCATAGACCAGATTGCTCTTGCCGCTGGCGTTGGCGCCATAGATGATCGCCGACCGAAGCAGTGAGAGCTGCGGGCTCACTTCCACGACATTATCGCAGTCGATCCGGTTCTCCCGGGCGCGCAGCCTGGCTGCGACCATGCTCAGTGTAACGCGATCTCGGAAAGATCGAAAGTTTTCAAGACTGAACTCGATGAGCATTTCGTCCGCAATTCTGCCTCGGAATGGCATTTTGAGTGATTATATCACAAAGGGTCAGGCTTCAGAGATGCACATTCGACCTTGATGAACTCGCCGTTGTGCGTTTTCATGGCAAGATCAATATCAGGGGAGAACGCAGACCGTAAAGCATAGGGCCAATTTGTTAAGGCTTGCTGCGTCGCTTCACGGGTTGATAGGAGAGGGACGGACACGCTGATCCAGGGCCTAATCGATTGCCTTTGCCGGGCTCAGCACGGCGGCAGGATGCATCACCGCGGTCCCACGCCGGCGGGCGGGGCGGGAAGCCGGGGCGATGTTCCACGGCCCTAAAGCGCATCTGTTGAGCAAAAGTCCGACTGAACGGACTGATTCGCGGGTCGTGAGCGCTTGCGGATGCCGGAGTCTTAGCGTCTGGCCTCGTCTGATAAAGGACATTTCTCTCCTTCTGGTTAAACTTTGCACCGGGAATGCCCATGATTGTGGGCCCAATCACGATTGCCGCCCCGGGAAAGCAAGGTTATGGTGCCCGTTATGTCTCCCCGCCCCGATATTCGCCCGGGCATGATTGTGAATCTGCGGCGCCGCACCTGGCGCGTAGAGGCCGTCGATGGCGGAGTCATGACCGCGTCGCCGATCGACGACTTCGCGAGTCCGGCGCAGCGCTTCCTTCTTGCGCTCGAGTCGCCGGAGCCCGGGTCCCTTCCGCCGCCTTCGCTCGAGTCGCTTGGTGATCGGACGCTGCAAAGCCTCTTCCTTCAGGCGGTCCGGCTCGATGCGCTCCATGGGACCGCCCCTTTCGTCTCCATTCAGCGCACCGCCGTCATTCCCGTGGAGTATCAGCTCGCTCCGCTGGTGATGGCCCTCCGCCTGTCCCATGTCCGTCTGCTGCTCGCGGACGCCGTCGGCCTCGGCAAGACGATCGAGGCCGGGCTCATCACATCTGAGCTTCTCGCGCGGGGGCGAGCGCGCTCCGTTCTCATCCTCGCGCCCGCCAACCTCCGAGAGCAGTGGAAGAGCCAGATGCGTGATCTCTTCTACCTCGACTTCGAGGTCATGAGCGGTGAGACGCGCCGCCAACTCGAGCGCGCGGTTCCCCCGGGCGCGGAGCCCTGGCTCTACTCCCGCAAAGGCGGACGGGCCATCCTTCGCGGTTCCCCCGGGCGCGGAGCCCTGGCTCTACTTCGATCGCCTTATCGTATCCATGGACTACGCCAAGGATAAGAGGGTGCTTCCGGATATCCTGAAGCGCCCATGGGACCTGGTCATTGTCGACGAGGCGCACAACGCGGCGCGGCCCCACGGCGAGACCGGAAAGCGCTCCGAGATGGAGCGATGGGAGGCGGTGCGAAAGATTTCCGAACAGTGCCGGCACCTTCTGCTGCTCACGGCAACGCCTCACAACGGCTACACGGATAACTACTGCAGCCTGCTTCAGATGCTCGATCCTGCCCTGGTGCGCACGGAGAACGGCGCGCCGACTCCTGAGCGAGAGAGGGCCATTCCGCACGTCTGCCAGCGCACCCGCGATGCCGTGCGGAAATCGTTCGAGGCCGCGGGCCGCAAAGCGCCGTTCGCGGAGCGCGAAGTGGCCGGGACGTCGGAAGTACCAGTCGAACTACATCGGGACTATCTGTACCTGCTGGAACAGCTCGACGAGGCCCTGGAGGTGATCCGCACCCACGCGAAGGATACGCGCCGCGAGCAGCCATTCGAGTGGTTCCGGCTCCATCTCCACCGCCGGGCACTGAGCAGCCCACAGGCGCTTCGCTGCAGCCTGGACAACCGTCTCGCGCGCCTGAGGGAGAGCGCGCTCCGGGAGTCGGCGCGGATTGAGGATGAGGGCCGGGGCGAGAGCGATGGGGCGGAGGCGCAGCTCCTCGCCTCCCTCGCAGACCACGGCGCAGGCGATGTGGAGACCGAGGATGAGCGGGATAAGCGGGCCGACAGCGCCCTGCTCGACATGGACCTGCATCTTCAGTAGAAGTACTTTGGAGCGCTGCGCGAAGAGCTGAGCCGCTTCAAGCCGGCAAAGGATCGCAAGCTCGCCGCGCTCCGGGATCAGGTGATCCCCAATCTTCTCGCGCAGGCCGGGCCGGAAACGCCGGCACGCATCATCGTCTTCACCCGCTTTAAGGACACGCTCGCCTACCTGGAGAAGGAGCTTGGCCGCGCTGCCAAATATGAGATCATCACGCTGGATGGCGATCTCTCGGGGGCCGAGCGTGAGAAGCGCTACCAGCAGTTCGCGCACTCGCCGTGCGCCGTGCTGCTCGCCACGGACGTGATCTCCGAGGGTCTTAACCTTCAGTCCGCAGCATGCATGGTGACGCACTACGACCTGCCCTGGAACCCCAACCGCCTCGACCAGCGGAACGGTCGCGTCGATCGGTTCGGCCAGCGCGCGCCTCTCGTCTTCGTCCGCACGCTCTTCTGCCTCGGCACCACCGACGAAGATGTGATGAATCTGCTGGTGCGGAAACTCGATTCGATGCGGCGCGCCCTCGGGTTCAGTCCGCCCTTCTTTGCCTCCGAAGAGACCGTGCTTCGCGTGCTCGCCCGGCGGAGAACCCGGCGCAAGGCCGAGACCGGCCCCTCGCTTTTCGATGCGGCCGAGGAGAACGCCGGCTCGGAACTCTTCGGCAACGACGCGATCGAACGCATTCGCAACGAGAGCTTCTACGGGCAGTCGCAAGTGCGGTTCGAAGATGTGGCGGAGAAGCTGCAGGAGGCGCATCGGCAGGTCGGAAGCCCGGAGCAGATCCATGCGTTCATCCGCGACGGACTGACTCAATACCAGTGCGGCGTCCAGGAGAACCCTAACGGAACGCTCGCTATTCAGGTGCGCGCGGAGCGACTCCGCCCGCCTGGCATGCCAACCTCGCTGCCTTCGGTGGTGCTCGACCCCGAGGAGCAGCGGCGTTTTCCCGAAGCGGTTGTCCTCGATGTGGGACATCCGCTGATCCGCCGTCTCAACGCCGTCATCCGTGAGGACGCCATGCGCGATACCGCCGAGGGCGCGCGCACGGCAGCATGGCGCGTAGACGGGCAGCGCGGCACGCTTCTGCTGGCGCACGGAGTGCTGCGGGCGGTGGCCGCCACCGATCCGCCCACCCTTCTGGAAGAGGTAGTGCTCTTCGGAATGCGCTCGGGTCTGCAAGGCTATTCACTCCTGACCCGCGACGAGGCCGGGGCCGCCTACGCGCAGTCGCCCTCTGTGCGCCGAGTCGACAACGCCGAAGCGCTGCAGAGCCTGACTCGCCTCGCATCCTCAACGGAGTGGCGGCAGGCCGGAGAGCTCGCCGAAGCGGACTCGCTACTCGCGCTTCAGGGGCATCGCGCGCGTCTGGCAAGCGAGTTGCGTATCGCCGGCGATGCCGATACAGACTGGCTGAAGGGCTTCGAGCAGATCGAGCGCATCGGCTTCGATCTCATCTGTCTTACCCTGCTGCTCCCCTGAGCGCTCAAGGATTCCACGCCATGCAATCGGCAACCCTGGCCCGCTTCTCTCTTTCCGGCGAGATTCTCTCCGAAGAAGTGGTAGCCGATCTTACTCAAAAGAAGTGCGCCCTGCCCCACGCAAACATTCATGAAGGCGACTTCGCCGCCGCGTGGGACCTCCTCTCCGAGCAGTGGCAGACGATCCGAACCGAAGTCGGTGGCTACGACACCGAGCGCCTGCGCCGGCGCTGGGTGCTGCCCCTGCTCAGCGTGCTGGGGTACGCGCCCGAGTACCTCCGCGCGCATGTTGCCTACGGAGAGAGCCGCACGATCCCGCTTACGCATCGCTCCGATGGCCTGCCCCTCTGGCTGCTCGATTACGACCGGTCGCCAGACCAGAGGCCCGAAGGCGGGCGGCGCAGGATCAGTCCGCACGAGTGGTTTCAGGAGTACCTCGATCAGACCGACGACGACTGGGGCATCTTCTGCAACGGCTCGAGGCTTCGCCTGCTCCACGACTACCACAAAACTCTGACTCGCAACTACGTCGAAGCCGACCTCGAGTCGATTTTTGAGTCGCTTGATGTCGACGCATTCCGCGCGGTCTGGCGCATCTTTCGTGCGGAGCAACTTGCTCCGCGCTCGGGGGGCCCGCCTCCCATCGAGGCGCTCCGGGAGCACTCCCTCAAGGCCGGCGCAGCCATCGGGGTTGAGCTGCGAAAGCAGGTGCTGCTGGCCCTTCGCGCGCTCGGGAATGGCTTCCTCCGCTCTAATCCGACCTTGCTTTCGGCCGTGCGGGCCGAGCCTGCCGGCCCGGCCCTGCTCTACCGGGCCCTGCTCCGCGTGGTCTACCGCCTCCTCTTCCTCCTCTATATCGAGAACCGAACGGGCTGGACCCCGGCGAAAGACCCCATCTGGGCCTCCAGCTACAGCATCTCGCGCCTTCGCGAGCGCGCCGAGGAGCGCACCTCCTCCGACGACTCGCCCGGCGCGTACCGGGTGGCCCGTGCGGATGCCGAGGACTACTGGGAAGGGCTCAAGGTCGTCTTTCGAGTCGTGCGCGAGGGTTCGGACGATTTCGAGATTCATCCCTATGGCGGCGAGCTCTTCGACGACGAAGGACTCTGGCTTCTGAAAGAGGCCAGCCTCCGAAACGGCCCTCTGCTGCAGGCCATCCGGCTCCTCACGCTCTTTGAGGACCATAAGACCCGTCAGAGCCACCGGGTCAACTTTCAGACGATCCGGATCGATGCCCTCGGCTCCGTCTACGAGGCGCTGCTGGATATCGCGCCGGTCATCAGCGCGGACGCCCGCTTCGAGTTCGCGGCCGGCGCGGAGCGCAAGCTCACGGGCAGCTACTACACGCCACCGGAGCTGGTGGCATCGCTCATCGAGTCGGCGCTCCAGCCGGTTATCGAGGCGAAGCTGGCGGGTCTCACGGATGGGGTGGAGCAGGAGGCGGCGCTGCTGAGCCTCCGCGTGGTCGACCCGGCGTGCGGCTCCGGCGCGTTCCTGATACAGGCCCTCGACACGCTCGCCCTCCGCCTCTGCGCGATTCGGCTCGAGGGCGAGGAGCCCGCCGAGCTCGACCTGCGCGAGGCGCGCCGCGATGTGGTGACCCACTGCATCCACGGGGTCGATCTCAACCCGATGGCGGTAGAGCTCTGCAAGTTCACCCTCTGGCTGCAGGTGGCGCATCCGAAGTTGCCGCTCTCCTACCTGGAGCCGCGTATAAAGTGCGGCAACGCGCTGGTGGGCGCCCCGTTGCCGCGGCAGGTGCAGGAGGCGAAGGCCGAGGCGGAAGCAGAGGCCGGCCGTATCCAGGAGGAGTTCCGCGCTGGCCGACTCTCTGCCGCACAGGCGAAGCGCAAACAGGCGGCGGCCGTTTATGCGGGCTGGCCCGACGTGGTGCCCTCTGCCGCCTTCGCGCCCGTCGCGGACGACCGCAAGGAGATCGCGGCGCGCGTTGTGGCAAAGAACACCGCCCAGGTGGCCGCAGCTCAGGCGGGGCAGGGCGAGCTCGACTGGCTGGTGATCGGCAGACTCGCGGATTGGTACGACAGAGTGAACGGCATGGGCGAAGCGACCATGGAGGAGGTGCGTCGCAAAGCGGATGCCTATCGGAGCTTCGTGCTGAGCGATGCCTACGGCCCGGCGAAGGCCGCGGCCGATACCTGGTGCGCGGCGTTCTTCTGGCCGCACGACGGCGCGGAGGCCCACGAGCTGCCGCCCACCACCTCCGAGTACAAAAAAGTGGAGCGCAACCCGCACCATGCGGAGTACTCCACGCGGCAGAAAGTGGAGCGAATTGCTCGGACTCTCCGATTCTTTCACTGGCACCTCGAGTTCCGGGATGTGTTTCGGGCCGGCGGCTTCGACTGCGTGCTGGGCAATCCGCCATGGAAAGTCTCCCACGTAAGCGAGAAGAAGTTCTTTGCAACAGCCGCTCCGGAGATCGCGACCGTAAACACCGCAAAGCGCGCCCCGCTCATTGCAGCCCTCCAGCAATCGAACCCCGCTCTCTTCGAGGCTTATCAGATCGCCAGGCGCAGCTCCGGAACGGTGGGTAAATTCATGCACGCAAGCGGCCGGTATCACCTCACCGCTGCCGGTAAGCTCAATACCTACGCGCTCTTTGCGGAGGCCGATTTTGCGTTTCTCGGGCCGAGCGGGCGTACCGGATTCCTCGCCCCGACGGGGCTCGTCGCGGATAAGACGGCGAGCAGATACTTCAGCGCCCTCGTGCGCGCGCAGGCGCTCGCGCGCCTGCTCGATTTCGAGAACCGTGAGAAGCTCTTCGGCGCAGTCGACAGCCGCTTCAAGTTCAGCGCTATTACGCTCTCCCGGCAGCCCTCGCCGGCCGCAGAGACCTACTTCTTCCTCACCCGCGCCGACCAGGTGGCGGATGCCCGGCGGCGTATCGCGCTCAGCCCCGCCGACATCGCCCTGATGAACCCGAACACGCTGACAAGCCCCATCTTTCGCACGGAAGCAGACGCGCAGCTCACGCGGACGATCTACGAGCGTGTCCCGGTTCTCTGGAACGAGCCGCTCGACAGCAACCCCTGGGATATACACTTTTATCAGGGTCTGTTCAACATGGCGAATGCCTCTTCGCTGTTTCATGGCACCCCGGGCGAGGGGGACCTTCCGCTCTACGAGGCGAAGCTGCTCCACCAGTTCGACCACCGCTGGGCGACCTATGCCGGCGTAGACCTCGCTGCAAAATGGGCGAAGCCGCGCGACACGGAGGAGGACGACGAGGACACGCCGCCCGATGAGGAGGACGAAGGCCCGGCGGCGCGCGACTGCACTGCCGCCGAGAAGGCCGATCCCGGCTTCCGGGTGACTCCCCGCTACTGGGTGAGCGAGGACGAAGTGCTGCTCCGTGCGGCGGGGCTCGGCGTCGCCGAGCAGAAGGCGCTCCGAGCCCGGAGCGCCGCGGAGCGGCGGGCCGCGCTGCTCGCCGACGCCCCGAAGTGGCTGCTCGCTTTTCGGGATATCGCTCGCTCAACGGACGAGCGCACGGCGATCGTTAGCTTTCTGCCGTTCGCGGGCGTAGGCCACCAGGCCCCGTTGCTGCGCTCGGACGCGCCGTTGAGCCGTGTCTCGTGTCTCGTCGGCAACCTGAACAGCCTGACACTCGACTACGCGGCGCGTCGGAAGCTGGGGGGAACCCATCTGACATACGACTATGTGAAACAATTTCCAGTACTTCCGCCGGAGGCCTACGCGGAAGCGGACGTGTACTTCATCGGGGAGCGGGTGCGGGAGCTGGTCTACACGGCATGGGAGATGAAGCCCTGGGCCGAGGCCATGGGCTACGACGGCCCACCCTTCCCGTGGGACGAGGAGCGGCGCGCGCTGCTCCGCGCCGACCTCGACGCCTGGTTCGCGCGGCTCTACGGCCTCACCCGCAAGCAGCTCCGCTACCTCCTCGACCCGCACGGGCTCTCAGACCGGGAGCTGGAGGATATCCTCGACCCCTGGGAGGAGCCCGCCTGCGCCGGCCCCCACCTGCTTCCCGACAGCCCGAGCCAGGACTTCCCCGGCGAAACGTTCCGGGTCCTGAAGAAGCACGATGAGCACTTCCACGGGGACTACCGCACGCGGCGGCTGGTTCTGGCGGCGTGGGCGCGACTGGAGGCGGAGCGCGGCCCGGCGCAGCCGCGGGACTACCACGCCCTGGCCCTCGCGGCAGGCGCGGAGCAGCCATCGCCCCGGCCTCCCGAATTCAGGGCGAGCGCTTCCACGCAGCCCGCAGCGAGCGCGTTGCGGGAGGCCGCAGGCAGCTATGCCGCGGCTGAACCGGCGCTTGCGCTCGCGACGCCAGGGCCACAGGCGCTCCGCGACGCCGAAGGGAACCCGCTGCGCGTCCGCATCTACGACGCGGAGGGCGCGGTAACTCTTCGGAGCGGGCTGGCGCTGGCGCGGAAGCGCGTGGGCAGCGTCACCACCTGGATTGTGCAGGGAGACGGCGAGGCGAGCCCACGCCGGTTCCAGAGCCCGCCCGCCGTGGTGAAGCGACTGTTGCCCCGGCCCGAGACGTGCAAATAAATGTGTACCTTGTAGTTGACTCCCTGTAACCTTTAGGGTAC
>JBBRJW010000003.1:0-17742 GCA_038218705.1 Chthonomonadales bacterium
AGGCGGCCTGGGCGCCCATGACAGCGAAATAGAGGCTCCCTTCGGGAGCTCAAAACCAGTTGGGAGCGCGAGCTCGAGGCCTTGCGGGCGACACCGCCGGAGCGCGAGGCAGCGCACTCCCCATCATCCGAGGGAAAGGAAGCGCAGACGTGACCGGACAGCCGGAGACCCGACCTCGCAGGCTGCCGCGCAGCAGGCTGTGGCTCTTTCTCTCAATTCTAGGGCCTGGCATCATTGCCGCCAACGCCGACAACGACGCCAGCGGCATCTATGGCTACTCCCTTGCCGGCGCGCAGTATGGCTACGCCATGCTCTGGGTGCTCGTGCTCGTCACCATCAGCCTGGGAGTCTGTCAGGAGATGGGCGCTCGTATGGGCGTGGTGACCGGCAAGGGCCTCGCCGACCTGATCCGCGAGGAGTATGGCGTTAAGACGACGATCTTCGCCATGATCATCCTTCTCATCGCGAATTTCGCCACCACGGTCTCGGAGTTCGCAGGCATCACGGCGGCCGTCCAGATCTTCGCTCCCGCATTCATGGCTCGCTGCGAAGCGTTTCTGACCTCGCACCATCTGGGGCAGCTTCCGGCGTACCTGCTCACGGATAGCGGCGCGCAGCAGGCCGCCCGCTGGCTCGTGGTGCCGGTTGTCGGCTTCGGCATCTGGCGGCTCGTTACCCGCGGTAACTACCGGAGGGTGGAGCGCATCCTGCTGAGCGCCTCGCTCGTCTATCTCGCCTATATCTTCTCGGCCATGAAGGCTCACCCCACCTGGGGTCCAGTCTTCCACCAGATGCTTCTGCCCGATTTTCACGGTGTTGCCGTCAACCAGCTCTACATCTTTGCGGTCATTAATGTGATCGGGACCACCATCACGCCTTGGGGCCAGTTCTATATCCAGTCCTCCGTGCGCGATAAGGGCGACAAGATAGAGAACTATCCGGAACGGCGCACGGATGTGCTGTTCGGCGCGTTCTTCACGAACTTCATTGCCTTTTTTATCATCGTGGCGTGCGGCGCAACGCTCTTTCATCCGGGCATGAACCCGACACAGGTGAAGGAGATGGGCGATCGGTTCGGAGACGCCGGGCAGATCGCAATGGCGCTTCAGCCGCTCGCCGGCCCGCTCGCGGCGGCGCTCTTCGCGATCGGCCTCTTCAATGCCTCCTGCTTCGGAGCGATTACAGTGCCGCTCTCCACAGCCTACGCCGTCTCCGAGTCCCTGGGCTCGGAATCCGGAGTAGGGCGGCGAGCGCGCGAAGCCCCGATGTTCATCGGAGTCTTCGGTACGCTTCTGGTACTCGCGGCCGCAACCGTGCTCATGGCCGGGGACAAATCGCTGGCAGTCCTCATCCTTCTGCCCAACATCGTTGGCGCTGCGCTTCTCCCGGTGATCCTGATCATCACGCTGCGGCTCATCAACAACAAACGGCTGATGGGCGAGTTCACCAACAGTCGGATCTACAACTTCATTGCCTGGACCACTACCACCGTGCTGGTAGTGCTTTCGGTGGTGCTCCTCGTCTACAACCTGATGCCCGGGAAGTGATCTGCTCTCGGAAAAACAAAGGGGGCGCTGAGGACCAGAGGTCCTCAGCGCCCCCCTGCTTATGCAGTGCTGGTTCGGTATCAGGGGTTCACCGGTTTGCGCAGATCAGCGATCGCCTGTTCCAGCTCCGCGCGGAGACTCTCCGGGGCGATTCCCTCCACCTGAAGCGTCACCTTCAGGTCTGTCGGCCCGACCACACTCAGCAGCCGCTCGATGAACCTGGCAGATTGCCCACCGTTGTCCAGCAGGTCCCGCGGGTCGACCCGGACGGCCGTCTGGAACGGGCGACGCTGGCCACCCAGACGCGATTGCGGCTGGATGGAGGCCGAAATTGCCGACTGAAGAACCGTCTGCAGGAGCTGCTCATCGCTTACGCGGGGCAGGTAGACGTTTCGGGCGAACTCCTCCACGAGCAGGCCGGCGTTAGGGATCGAGTTGCCGAGCCATGGCCGGGCCTTTCCAATCTCGTCGGCCAGGCCAAGGTCGTCGACGTGGAGCAGTCCGAGCGAGGCGAGCGCGTTTGCTGTCCGCTCCGGGAGCGTTCCATCGCCGGTGGTGAGCGCCTCTCTCCACTCGACAGAGCTCTCCGGGCCAGCCTGAGTCGGCACGAGCGACCACGAGTAGGCCTCCCGCAGGGCGTTATCCAGCCGCTCGGTGCACTTCGCGAGGTGCGCCCGGGCACGGGCCAGATAGCGCGGCTCGAGGCGCGCGGTGGCCGGAGACTCGACCAGCGTGCGCCATCCAAGCTGGGCGCGCACATCGTCCATCAGCTCCTGGGCCCGGGCCGCATCCGGCGCGACAAAGACGAGCGCGTTTCGGTATCGCCGCGGGCCAACCCCGTGGCTGTCGAGGAAGATCTGCGCCTTTCGGAGCGCCACACTGCCCGTGCTGCCGCCGGAATGCGTATGGTCGATCGGCAGAAACACGAGCCGGAGCGGGCGCGTGTCGCGCACATCGGTCGTGCCGCGCGGGGCAACGTAGAGCTCGGCGAAGGGCGCAGGCGCCTTCTGCTCGAGTGCCAGAAGGCTCTTAATCTCGGCAACGATCTGCGAATCCGTTACCTCGCTCAGCGCCTCGCGGTACGCTTCCAGCAGGGCATCGTCTTCCTGATCGCCGAGCCGGACGTTTCGGGAGGCCGCAAAGATCCCGGCGAGGGGGTCAGGGCTCTCCGACGGCTCTGAGTCTTCGACTTCGGTAGTCGTGGCAGTGCTGGCGGTCGTTATCCAGTCAGGGGCAGGTCCCAGTCGCTTCTTATTCATCGAGTAGTTCCCTGGTTAGCGCGGCATAATCATGAGTTACCGGGTTATTCGGAAACAGCACCGGCAAGGGGCTGCGGTACATCTGCGCACGGCCGACATCGACGGCCTTGCGGATCACTGTATGGAGCACCCGGTTCTCATAATTACGCCAGAGTTGATCTAGCACGTCCTCCGTGAACTGGTTCGGCTCCACCCGAGTAGCGAGAAACCGTGCCGTTGGAGCCTGAGGCATCTCCTCACTTACGTGCCGCAGAATCTCCAGAATCTTCACGGTCCCCCGCAGGCTGAAGACGCCCATGTCGACCGGCACAATCAGGTCGGTGGCGGTAGCAATTGCATTGATCGTCAGCGCGTCGAGACTTGGCGGGCAATCGATTACGATGTACCGGTAGTCGCTTAAGATGGGCCTCAGCGCATTGCGCAGGATATTGGCCCACCAGGCGCGCCCGGTTACCTGAAGCGTGGTCTCCGCAAGCTCCAGGTTGCTGCCAAGGATACAGAGCGAAGCCGGATCGTATCCCTCGGGAGGGTTGTCCAGAGCAATGGGTTGGATCGCTTCCTGGATGGGGAGCGACTTAACCATTACCTCGTAGAGCGTCCTCTCGAGACGATCGCTGTCCAGCCCGCAGACCTGAGTCAGGTGTCCCTGAGGGTCTGCGTCGATCAGCAGTGTGCGGTCCCTGCGCGAGAGGAACCAGCCGAGCGCGGCTGCGCTCGTTGTTTTGCCCACTCCGCCTTTGTGATTGCAGATTGCGAATATACGCTGCTCGTGGCTGCCCTCGCGGGGAGAAAAAAGAGCTGCAAGCTCCTCGCACGAGATCTGGGTCGACCGGCCGCTGCCATACTGCGTCAGCTTCCCGGAGCGTATATAGTTTCGCAGCGTCTGCGTACTCAGGTGGCAGCGGTTCGCCGCCTCCGCAATATCGATCCTTTGCACCGTCTCTCCTCGCTCCAAATCGCTGGACACTTAAGGCTCATTATAGCGATTCGAAGATAGGGAGTCAATCCGCGAACGGACCGCGCATCTCTGCTGTGAGTCCAGTTACGAGGTCATCGGCAAAAAATTGCGCCTGCGAATTTGGCGCTTCCACGGGCTCGCCGCGCATCGGCCTGGAGTCCAGAACACCTGTTGGAGCAGAGCCCCGGCGAGTTAGACCGGGAAAGAGGGAAAGGTGCAGTCGAACCCGAATTGGAGTGCCATTCAGAGGCGGCTTCCGTAACCGTGCGCGTTGGCGCGGCCGCCCGCTTCTGCGAAATAGATGGCGCGCCAGACGGTGATCGTTGGGAACGGCCGTTCTGCCTGCCTCAATTTTGGCAGTCTATAAAGGAGCGAGCGATGCGAATTCGAATCAGGTGGGTACTGATTATTTTGCTGGCATTGTGGGCGCGCGGACCAGCGGTCTCGCAGGTGACGTTGCAGCGCACGCCGGACGGGGGAATCCAGCCTCAGGCGGTAACCGATGCCGCCGGAGGTGTCCACCTTATCTACTTTAAGGGCGATCCCGTCGCCGGCGACATCTACTATGTGCGCCGAATGGCCGGCGGTGCGTTCTCCGCGCCCCTTCGCGTGAATAGCCAGCCCGGCAGCGCAATCGCGATCGGCACCATTCGCGGCGCGCAGATTGCCGTTGGGCGCACGGGGCGCGTATTCGTTGCATGGAATGGCTCTGGTCGCGCGCTGCCAAAGGGGCCCGGCGGCACCCCCATGCTCTTCGCGAGGCTGCAGGAGAGCGGGCGCGCCTTTGAGGCGCAGCGAAACCTGATTACGTGGGCTGGCGGTCTCGACGGAGGTGGCACTCTGGCTGCCGACCAGGATGGCCGCGTGTACGTGGCGTGGCACGCGAACCCAAAAGCGGACGGCGAGGACCACCGCGCCGTCTACCTGGCGCGCTCCACCGACGACGGGCGCACCTTTGCGCGGGAGCGGCGCATCAACCCGGACGAGACCGGAGTCTGCGGGTGCTGTGCGCTCCGCGCGTTTGTCGACCGGTCCGGCGCCGTGTCGCTTCTCTATCGGATGGCGAAGAACGTCGTGCAGCGCGACATGGTGCTGCTCACCTCGTCCGACCATGGCGAGAGCTTCGTCTCCCGGCCGCTGGATCCCTGGAAGCTGGGATACTGCCCCATGAGCAGCTCCTCCATCGCGCAGGGACGGCAGCAGCCCCTGCTCGCCTGGGAGACCGAGCGCCAGGTCCTCTGGGGCCGGCAGACTACGTCCACGATTGGTCGTGTGGCGGCGCCCGGCCCGGGCGGTGCGCGGCAGCATCCGGTCATCCTCCAGGGGGCCGGGGGGCTGATACTGCTCGCCTGGACAGAGGGAACCGGCTGGGAGCGGGGCGGTGGCCTGGCGTGGCAGGTCTACGATGCTGCCGGGCGGCCGCAGGGCAATCCGGGCCGCGCGCCCGGCGTGCCGGTCTGGAGCCTGCTCGCGGCCACCGCGGATGGGGCGAATGGCTTCACTCTCTACTATTGAGCGCGCTCGGAGGCCGAACCGGGTACTCTCTAGTCGAGACGGAACGAATGTAGGAGGCGGAAAGAGCGCAATGACGGACATGGAAGCGACGGGAGTACACCCGGGGTCGTTCACCAAGTGGGTAAAGCTAGGCCAGACAGAGCGTGTTCTATCCGCCCTGAAGGCCGACCCGGCGCTTGCGTCTATCCGCAGCAAGGATGAGTCGACCCCGCTCCACTATGCCGCGTGGAACGGGTTCGTTGAGATCGCCCGGGCTCTCATTGAGGCCGGCGCGGATGTGAATGCAGTGAATGCAAATATGCACTGGGGCACCACTCCCCTGCACGCAGCCGCGCATGCCAACAACCGCGCCATCGCAGAGCTGCTCCTGAATCACGGCGCTCAGATCGATGCGCTCGACCTCGCCGGCAAGAGTCCTCTGGAGCACACGCTGATGCATCGGGCCCGGGCGGTGGCCCGGCTGCTGGAGGAGCGCGGCGCGGAGTGGCCGGCAAGAGAAGGGGACGGACTCGAGGAGTCCGTCCCAGACGAGAGCGCTTCCGTTACACCGGAAGCGGAATAGCGGAACAGGCAGCGATCAGGCGTTGCCAGCGCGGCGCTGGCGCACCCGCATCTGCGGCACGTGCGATGTCGCGGTCTGGTTGTGAAGCGATTCCGCTTTGGGCGGGTTCGCGGCCTGCTTTTCGGTCTGCTCCTGCTTGAGCTGCTCGCGCCCCTCTTCGGTGGTGCGCTTCAGCTGCCGGGCCATTTTACGTCCGGGGTTTCCCATGGTTTTCGCCCTCCTTTGTCCTATTGTACCTCTTGCTGCCAGGAGGTGCACTCCCGTGCATCTCAGGCGTTCTCTCGCCGCTCGAAGCGCAGGCTGGCGGAGTTGATGCAGTAGCGCTGGCCCGTGGGCCGCGGCCCGTCATCGAATACGTGGCCGAGGTGCCCGCCGCAGCGACTGCAGACCACTTCGGTCCGGACCATACCGTGGCTCCGATCCTCGCGAGCCTCCACATGGTTACTCGCCAACGCATCGTAGAAGCTCGGCCAGCCGCATCCAGATTCAAACTTTGTGTCGGAAGTGAAGAGCTCCTGTCCGCAGCCCGCGCACACGTAGGTCCCATCCTCCTTCAGGTTCCAGTACTGGCCCGTGAAAGCGAACTCCGTACCGCGCTCGCGCAGCACATGATATTGCTCCGGAGTGAGGCGGGCGCGCCACTCCGTCTCGCTTAGCGCTACCTTCTCGTCTGCCATCGGTTCCGCCCCTCCTGTCGATAGGTCTCCTCTCTCTCATACGCTCACCCGCATGGGCGTGTTACGCACGCCTGCAACTCTGAAGGATTTGCCACAGTGTTCAGTTATCGAGGCGAGCGCAGCTGAATTGTGAGAAGGTTGAGGCTGGATCGTTCGTGAGACCGCTCGCTCATTGTTTCCTGTAAAGTAGGCCGATGGAAACACGACCCAGCCCCTGATGGGTTGGGGTGACGGTGCGCCAGCGGCCTACTCTACAGGAAACTCCCTGCACCGTGCGAGTCGCTCCGCCGGACCGGGAGTGGCCCACGGTAAGAGGAGCATCCATGCGCCCTTGCCCTCTTGAGCTGGCTTCCTACCGGCAAAACCAGCCAACGCCAGGCGAGAAACCAGTCACGATCCACAGGCCAGCCAATTGCCGGACCTAAGGAACTCACCCGGTGGCAGGAGGAGTCCGGCGGGACGCGGTGAACTATGCATTCAGCGGTTAGTGAAACGTTTAGCTTATGCCATTTTGGCCAGGAGAAGAGACGATGAGCTCATCTGTCAGTAGAAGAGTGTTCCTGATGCAGGCAGGAGTCGCGGCTACGCTGCCGCTTCTCACCGCGCGCCGAAGCAGCGCCGGCCAGAAGGAGAAGCTCCGCTGTGTCATCGTTGGCTGTGGCGGCCGGGGCGAGTCGCACCTGGATCGAGCGCTCAACGAGCAGCTCGTTGCGATTGTGGACCCGGACGATCGGCGCCTCGACTCGTACAGCAAGAAGATTGAGGCGAAGAAGCAGGACCCGACCAAGGTACAGCGATTCAACGACTATCGCGAGATGTTCGACAAGATCGCAAACCAGGTTGACGTTGTCTTCGTGGCAACCCCCAACCATCACCACGCGCTTCCGACCATGATGGCCATGGCGCACGGCAAGAACGTCTATTGCGAGAAGCCGCTCTGCCACACAATCGACGAGGCGCGGAAGGTTGCAAAGATGCAGGCCACCGCCAAAGGCGCTACCATGATGGGCAACCAGGGCCACTGCGAGGAGGGCTATCGTCGCCTCTGCGAGTACGTCTGGTCCGGCGCGATCGGGGCCGTCAAAGAGACCCATAGCTGGACGGACCGCGCCAACGGTGGCTACGGCCCGCGGCCTGCGTCGCAAACGCCGCCCTCCAGCATGCACTGGGACAACTGGATCGGCCCGGCTCCCTACCGTGAGTACCACGTCGACCTCCACCCGCACGAGTGGCACGGCTGGCACGACTTCGGCAACAGCGGCCTCGGCAACCTCGGCTGCCACGTTATGGACGGAGTCTTCTGGGCCTGCAAGGTTGGCCATCCCACCTCCGTTGAGATGGAGCAGATGTACGGCGGCAGCGACGAGCGCTATCCCACGGGCGCGCGGATCCGCTGGGATATTCCGGCTCGCGAGGGAATGCCCGCGATGAAGCACTACTGGTACGAAGGGCGGATCGGCGAGGGCGATGCCGGCGACGGCACCCGGGGGAACGTGTCGAAGGGTCCGAAAGGCCCTCACTTTCTGCCGCCCATGTTGATTGATCTGATGAAGCAGTTCCCGGACGAAGGATGGGACATCAGTGGCGGAACGCTCTACGTGGGCGAAAAGGGCATTCTCTACACCAGCACGTACGGGGGCACGCCCGGGAAGAACGGGATGCGACTGGTGCCCTTCGCTAAGATGGAGGCCTACACCCCGCCGGCCAGGACCCTTCCCCGCGTAAAGGATTGCTTTACCGAGTTCCTGAACGCCGCCCGCGAGGGCCGGACAGACACCCCGAGTCCGTTCTCGTATGGCGCGCGCCTCACCGAGTTCGTCATTGTTGGCAACCTGGCGCACTTCGCGGGCCCCGGCAAGAAGGTGGAGTGGGATGGCCCGAACATGCGGGTGAAGAACCTGCCGGACCTGAATCGCTTCGTGAAGACCACCTATCGGCCGGGCTGGCACGTGTAGCTCCCGGTCTGGATGCACCGGGAGAGGCCACTTCGAGCGCGGCTCGGGTGGCCTCTTCTAATTTCGACCCCATGAGCGGATCCGGCTCAGGGGGTCGAGCGTTTGTCCGAGCGCGCACCCGCAATTCGATTGGATCGGTTCGCCCGGGAAGCAGGAACTCGCCCGCGTCCCAGGGAAGGTATGCCCGCGCGGTTCGGCAACGCGCGCGGCAAGTCCCTACTACTACTGTTGTCCGGAGGAGCATCCATGCCACTCAACTTTGAGCGAATTATCCATCCCCATATCGCGGCGCGCAAAGCCGCCGGCGCTCCGAAAGTTGCCGATGAGTACGAGGGCGGCTTCAATGCCCGTTTTGCCCTGATTCTCACGCGCGGGGTCGGCACCATGTGGGGCGCGTATGTTTTCGGTGTGCTGGCCCTGGTGGCCCTGCCGGACGCCATCAAAGGCGGAATGTTCCCGCTGGTCCAGTGGCTTAGTCAGACGTTTATCCAGCTCGTCATGCTCTCGGTTATCATGGTGGGCCAGAACATCCTCGGCCAGGCTTCAGACAAGCGCGCCGACCTCACCTACAAGGATACGGAGGCGACTTTCCATGAGGCGCAGCAGATTCAGGAGCATCTGAAGGCTCAGGACGAGGCGATGAACACGATTCTCGATCGGATGGAGAAGCTCGAGGCAGCCTTGATCAAGCAGGCTAATGGTGCGGCGGGTGGGGCTTAAGCGAACCTCCATGGCGCTGCTATTTCCCATTCCCGCTCCCCCCGGCGCGCACCTAGCGGAGGAGGTCGCCTGCTCGGTGGAGGGCATCCCGCTCTTCGTTCACAGCACGCCGGTCTGCTTCTTCGCCGCATGCACGGCGGCGGGCGGCAGCT
This sequence comes from Chthonomonadales bacterium, assembly GCA_038218705.1. GTDB lineage: Bacteria > Armatimonadota > Chthonomonadetes > Chthonomonadales > Chthonomonadaceae > JBBRJW01. The sequence continues at coordinate 9,346 of JBBRJW010000003.1, forward strand.
CGCTCACCGTGGAGCTGAAGCTGCCGTTCGCCCCGGCTTCCGCAGATGTGCGGCCGAAGCGCTATGGCGTGGAGGCCTCCGTTGAAGGGGCCACGGTGAGATGCACGCTGCCGGGGCCGGGTTACTGGTCCATCGAGCCCGAGGGAGGGCCGCCCCTCTATCTCTTCGCGGAGCTGCCCGAAACGGACGTCCCGGACCGCGCCGACCCGCGAGTCCGCTGGATCGAGGCCGGGCGCGTCCACGATCTCGGCCTGATCGAGCTCCGGAGCGGCGAGACGCTCTACCTGGAAGCGGGCGCCATCGTGCGCGGTACGGCGCAGGCTGTCGAGGCGGAGAACGTGCGCGTCTGTGGGCGCGGCATCCTCGACGCGCGCCACCTGCCGAAGGGCGAGCCGCGCATGATGCTCTTTGATCGCTGCCAGAACGTGCGCCTGGAGGGCATTACGCTCGTCGGCCCGCCGAGCTGGATGGTCGTGCTCGGAGCGTGCGAGGGGGCAGTCGTGGAGGGGATCAAGGAGATCGGCTGGCACGTCAGCTCGGACGGAGTCGATATCTGCGGAAGCCGCGCGGTCCGCGTCGCAAACTGCTTTCTACGGAATAACGACGACTGCATCGCCGTCAAGGCGTGCGGCCACCCCGGGGACCCGCTCCGCTTTGCCCGCGATGTGGAGGATGTGCTCGTGGACGGATGCACGCTCTACAACGACCGCGCCGGCAACGCCATGGAGGTTGGCTTCGAGACCCGAACCGCCTCGATGCGCGACATCAGGTTTCGCAACATCGATGTGATCGCAGCGCACGGGTTCGGCGCGGTCTTCTCGATCCATGCAGGGGACCGGGCTGAGATCAGCAACGTCCGCTTCGAAGACATCCGCGTCGACCACTACTTCGACCTGCTCGTCGATTTCCGCGTGCTGGAGAGCCGCTGGAGCCGCGACTCCGAGCGGGGACGCATACACAGCGTGCTGCTGAAGCAGATCCGGTGCATCGCCGATCGGTACAACACGCTCTCTGTAATCGGCGGCTTCGATGCCGACCATCGAGTAGAGGGCGTACACTTCGAGGACTTTCAGGTGGGCGGGAAGCTCGTACGGAGCGCCGACGATCTCAACCTCTACACGCGCCACGCCAGCAATATAACCTTTGCGTAGTGCGGAGTTCCGTGTTGGGACTGCGCTGTTTGCATTTCGTTCACCTTCTGAAAGTGAGTGCCATGAGACCATTGGCGAAGCTCGGGTGCACGGCCCTGTTTTTGTGCCTGTCCGGCTACTTCGTGAGCGACACTCTCAGCGCGCCGCCCCTCCCTGTTATTTTCCGCGTGTCGGAAGGCATGCGCCCAAACGGCCTCGTCTCCCTCTATGGCGAGTACCTCACAGGCGACCCACAGGTGCGCTTTCTCCGGCCCAACGGCACGGTGTCGGCCACTCAGTCGGCCGTTCAGACCGATCCCGGCGGGCACTTCTGCCGTGTGGTCTTCCCACCGATTGCGCCGGGAGCTTATCGGCTGTCGATTAAGAATTCCGCAGGCTGGTCGACCCGTCCGGTATTCGTGAACCGGGCCTCTCCTCGCTGGCTCTCCGATGAGCAGGGCTACCCCGGCCTCGGATTGAAGCTGATCGGCCGCAACCTCGATGCGCGCGAGTTCAACGGCGCGGTCGCCACGGCGGTACGGCTGGTACCCGTGGGCACGGGGCCATCGCGCATCGTCGCGCCTGCCGGGGTGAGCCCCACCTGCATCGACTTTGCCCTCCCGCGCGCGCTCCCTCCTGGCGACTACTACGTGGAGGCATCCACCGGATCAGGCGGGTACGGACGGGAGTGGGTAAGGCTCGATAATCACAGTGAATACCCTGAGACCCCGCAGCCCACGCGCCTCCACGTTGTCCCGGCCCCCCGCGACCCGGAGGCGCTCGCCCTGCGCGTGGGGTGGGCCGACGCCTTTCACTGGGAGCGCTCGCTCGATGCGCGCACGCTTCGGCGCCAAGGGGGACGGCCTGGCCGACGACACGCAGGCCCTGCAGAGCGCGCTGGATGCGGCTGCCGTCGCGGGCGGGGCGCAGGTGCGGCTCGCGCCGGGAGTCTACCGGGTGAGCGGTCTCCGGATAGGCCGGGGCTGCATCCTGCGCGGTGCGGACCGGCGAACGACCTCGATCGAGGTGAGCCAGCTTACGGATGCGGGCGCAATCGTCGTCGCGGGTGGGCCTGCTGGTCTGGCCGGCCTCACACTTCGGTTCCAGGCGAGCACTCCGCCGGGCTCAAAGGGCGCACTGATCGGCGGCGCAACCGGCCCTCTCTTCCTGCACGACCTCGAGCTGAATCTGCTCCGGACGCCGGATGTATCGGCAATGCAATTGCCCTACTATGTGGCGGGCCCGGGCCCGATGTTGATCGCAAATTGCCGCCTTTTCATCTCGAGCCGAAACCAGTGGGACCATAACGTCCGCAATCGGGTTACCTTCCGCGATAACGTGATCGACATGCACGATGGGCTCGGGCTCTGCATGTCCTCCGAGAAGCTTCTGGTGCTGCGCAATGAACTGGTTTTCCACGCACAGGCCTACGCCGGTCAGATGAACGGATTCTTCTTTAACGAAGGCTGGATGGGCTGGAACATCTACAATGCCTACATCGCCGACAATGTGGCGCACGACCTGATTGGCCCCGGCGACTGCCAGCCCTATGCCGCGGACTCGGCCTGGTCGTGTATGGCCGGGCACGTATCGGCGGCGACCGACCGATCCGCCGACGTGCGCAGCGACCTGATCGCGGATTTCAAGGGTCTCCAGAGTCACGAAATGGAAGCGCTGATCGTTCAGGGACGGGGTCTGGGGCAGATCCGGCGAGTGGTCGCGAAGGAGAACCTCGGCGGGAGCCCGGCGACCGTGCGATTCACGGTTGCGCCGGCGTGGGATGTGCCGCCAGACAGGTCGAGCGTCATCAGCACGGGCAGCTGGCACCTTAACAATGTCTTCGCGCATAACGTCGCGCGCGGTTCGAAATCCCCGTACAATATGTACTACGGCGGCTGCTACGACTGCATCGACGCAGACGCTGTTTCGGAAAATACCGATGGCTGGAACAACTGGGGCCGAATCGGAGAGATGCCAAATGGCAGTAACTGGCATACCCCGATCTATTTCAGTCAGGTCAGGCGGTCGACCTTCACCGGCAAGGCTCCTCCGGACGGCTCAATGGGCATTGTCCTCCGCACAGAGAACGAGACGAAGATCTATCGCGGCATTGCCGACTACGGCACGGAACTGAGGGACAATGTCATCGATCGCTCGGCGTGCCCCGACAAACAGCAGCGCTTTGGCGGGGCCGCCGCCATCGCCACCTTCAACCAGTCCTGGATGAAGGTTACCCCGGAGACGCCGCTGATCTTTGCGGCCCTCAGCGAGGGAAACCTCATCCGAAATAGCACGGTCGGTTTCGATCTGGACGGAAGCTTTGCTTTTGCCATTCGAGGCACGCGCTATCAGAATTGCCCGAAACAGGTCAACGATCTCGGCTACAACACGGCCATCCTCGCCGGTGCTCCAGACCCGCGCCGGGCAGCCAGATGATCGCCGAGCCGCGGCCACTGGGCGACAATCTGCTCCCGCGCCGTCCGGCTCGTCAGATTGCGCCGACTCCGTGCAGCCAGTCTGTCGAACAGGAGAACTCCCATGCGATCTCGATGGCAATTGCTGGTGGCGATTCTGCTCTCCACTGGCATCCCCGCAGCGACCCAGCAGTTTACAGGCGCTCGCCTGGAGCGCGGAGAGATTCATCCAAATCTCTTGCCTAACGCAAGCTTCGAGAGCGCTCCGGCGGATGGTAAACCAGCGGGTTGGCAGTGGAACGCGGGCTCTACGGATTCGACCTGCCGAATGGACTCCGTTATCGCTCATAGCGGCCGCCGATCGCTCTTCTTCACAAGCCACACCGACTTCGCGCCGAATGTCTACGGCACCCTATGGTCCTCCTCGCCGATTCGCATTCGCCAGGGCGGGCGCTACACCCTGAGCGCCTGGTACCGCTCGGTCGATGCCGGGGCGGCCTGGATCGGCGGCGGGGGAGGGTGGCTGCTCAGGATCCCTCTCTCACGAACCGGAACCGAATGGAAGCGCGTCAAGCGCACGTTCATTGCGTCCGATGCGGATGTCGAGTTTACACCGCGCATCAATATCGATTCCGCTACCCCTGGCCTATGGGTGGACGATATCAAGCTCGAGGAGGGCGACCCGACTCCTGCCGAGCCTGCGCCGGGCGCAGCTCCTGCTCTCCTGCTCTCCACGGAGCTGGTTCCTGCATCGGCAGACGGCGATGGGCCGTTTGAGCTGGCGTTTCCGCTCTTCGTGCCGGAAGGATCGGCAGCGGACCAGGTGGAGGCCAGGTTCGGCTCGCACCGGGCCGTTCGATACCCTATCGCCGCGCAGCCCGGCGCGTGGACCCTTCGGCTGCTAGGCGACGGGAGCGGAGCGACAGGCCGGCCCGAATCGGTGCAGGTTCGGCTTCTGGAGGGCGGCCGTGCGGTGGTGCAGGCGGAAACGCGGCTGACGCTCCTCTCACCGCGCGGCGCGTCTGCCCGCCTGGCTGCACTCCGAGCTCGCATGCCTGCGCTGGAGCGGGCCCTCCGCAGTCGGCGTGCCCGTGGCGAGGACACCTCCTACCCGCGCATTCCCTTTACCGTCCTCTCGAACTTCGTGGGCTATGTGGAGGACGATATCACGGGCGCGCACGGGCGGGTAAAGCCTCAGCTCGAGCGCGCGGGAGCTCAGCTCGACGATCTGGAGGCGATGGCGACCCGGCTGGAGCGCTCCCTCGCGAGCTCGACACGCTTCCCCGCCGTACCCCGGTGGACCGGAACGGCTCGCCCGGCCATTGTCGGCCCTTCCTTTGTCGGTGAGACGGAGACGGCCGGGCGCAGGGAGCAGCGGCCGATCTTCTTCACCGGCTACGGTCACTTTGGCCAGGTGGTCGCGGACCTCGGCAAGTGGCCGGACTATGGCACGAACATCATCCAGATCGAGCTCGGTCCCTCATCGGTCTTTCCCACTCCCGACCGCGTCGACATGGCCCCGATCGAGCAGATGAAGCGCACCCTGGCGCTTGCCGCCCGGGAGCGCGTCGCAGTCTGCCTCCTCATCAGCCCACACTACATGCCGGACTGGATGCTGGAACGCTACCCGGACCTGAAGAAGCGCCGGGAGGGCTTCCTCCAGTACTGCCTCCACGCCCCTGAGGGAATGGCCCTGATGAAACGCTTCATTGGCCTGCTGATCCCGGCCATCATGGGCTCGCCCGCGCTCCACTCCATCTGCCTCACGAACGAGCCGGTGAACGTGGAGGAGCCGTGCGAGCCGGGGGCGCGCCTCTGGCGGGCGTGGGTCGCGAAGCGATATACATCGGTGGCAGAACTCAACAGACACTGGTCCAGCGCTTACGCGAGCTTTGAGGCGGTTCCCATGCCGGACCTGAATCACCCGCCCGCCCCTAACCCGCTCTGGGCAGATTTCGTGCGCTGGAATCAGGAGTTCTTCGCGGGATGGCATCGCGAACTGGCCGACGAGATCCACCGTTTTGCGCCCGCGCTGCCGATACACGCCAAGGCGATGACCTGGTGCTTCATGAGCGATCCCCGGTATGGGGTCGACGCCGAGCTATTTGGCGGGTTCAGCCAGATAAACGGAAACGATAGCGCGAACAACGCAACGCCCGCAGGCAGCGAGTTCGCGGAGGAGTGGCAGCAGAATGCGGAGTCGCACGACCTGCAGCGCTCCGTGCTGGACGCGCCGATCTTCAACTCCGAAAACCACATCATTCCCGATCGGTTCACGGGCTATGTTGCGCCCGCACATATCCGGGCCGCCATCTGGCAGGCGGCCATTCATGGCCAGAGCGCAACGACGGTGTGGGTATGGGAGCGGACCTTCGACCCAGCGGGCGACCTTGCGGGCTCGATTGTAACGCGGCCCGCCTGTGCGGCGGCCCTCGGCGTGGTGAGCTGCGATCTGAACCGCGCAGCGAGAGAGGTGACGGCTCTGCAGCGCGGGGCGCCGGATGTCTGGATCCTCCAGTCCGTGGGCGCAGCGACCTGGGATGGGAGCGCCTACCTGGATTGCGACCGCAAGCTCTATCAGGCACTCGACCTGAGCGGCGCAAAGGTCGGCTATGTCACGGAGCGGCAGCTTGAGCGCGGCCTCTCCCTGCAGGGGCGCACCCTCTACGTTCCAAACATTGTTCACCTGTCCGAGGGTGCGTTTCAGGCGCTAATTGGAGCGAAGAGCGTGAGGATCGTGGGCGATGCCAGGTCGCTTTCGCGGAATGAGGTCGATCGCCTCCGCACTGAGGCACTTCCGAACCAGACGAGGATTCCATTTCAATACGGCCGCACTTCGGCCCGCGAGCTCTGGCGGACGGTGGCAGCCACTCTTCCGGCAAGGCCGGGCGCTCCCAGAGTCGTTGCGGCGGAGGGGCTGCGCCCGCCGCAGGAGGCCAGCGGACAGCCGGCTGGAGGGCTGCAGGGAGCCGCGGACCCTGGTGGAGCTGACCGCCCGTGGGGGGTGGAGTGGCGCACCGTGGCCTTCGGCAAAGGCCATCTGGTGAATCTCTACAACACGCTGGGCAAGGCAATTCGGATCCGCGTACTGGGCGGAGATGGCCGCCCTGCGCCTGCCATGCGCGATGTGCTGAACGGCGCGACCCTCCCCGCCGCGATCACGCTGCAGCCGATGGAGGTACGGCTGCTGCTTGTGCCCTGACTCGCCCGTTGGCTCAGCGGGTCAGGAAGAGGGTTGTCTCGTCGCCGGGCAGGCCGCTTACTGTGAGCGTGGACTGCCCGGCCGTCGGCAGGGTTCGACGGAGGCCATCCCAACCATAGACCTCTACGCGGGTCGCGCCGCGCGGGATCCCCGTCAGCGTGAACGCAGTGCCCGGATGATTGGTCCATCCCGCCCGATTCTGCCAGACCCAGAGCCGGCGGCCCGCGCTGCTCAGAACGAATTCGCCCGCGCCCCGCGGGTCTCTCCGCTCAAATCGCATTCCGCGCGTGAGCGCAAGCACCATCCGCAGCGTGTCGCCGCGCTTCGTCATCTGCGGCGGGTCGAACGCCACGCGAAGTCCATAGTTCTCGTCGCTCGCGGAGTCGTTAAAGAGGTTCCAGGGGAAGGCGAAGAGGGTGACCCCGCTCTTGCCGTCGATTCCTACCACCCCCAGGTTGTCCCATATCCCGGTAAGGAAGCCCTTTGCGGCCTGCTCCTCCGTCACCAGACGCTTCTTGTAGTTGAACTCCGTTGAGCAGAACAGGATGTCGCGGGTGATCCCGCACACTTTCTTCACGGCATCAAAGTTGTGCTGCGCGGAGTGATCGTAGCTCTTCTCCATCGGTGCGTACTGCACATCGTAATAGGTGTGGAGGTCGAGCGCATCGAGGGTGCCATTGTTCCAGAGCGGCGCGAGCGCTGGTCCGATACCGCGCAGGGTCCAGTCGCTGAAGGCGTTCGCGCCCAGAAAGCCGCCCGGCATCGCGAGCAGCGAACGGTCGACCGAGTGGACCCCCTGTCCGAGCCCTCTCAGCGCTGCCACATACCGCGCCGGGCCTATCTTGCCTCCGGCCCGAAACTCTCCTCCGTCCGGCTCGTTGACGGCCGAGTACTCGGTGATCCCCCAGTCGCGAACGCCATGCTCGCGGCCCCAGGTTCCGTTCGGCCGGAAGCGCTCGGCGAACGCCGCCCCGAGCGATCGCCACTGCTCGGTGGTCCCGAGCTTGAGCTCGCCCTTCAGCTCGTAGTCCGCATAGTACTCGAAGAGGATCATCGGCGTGATGCCGCGCGCGTGAGCAGCCGCAACGATGGCATCGAGGCAAGTCGGGTTGGGGCGGGCCCAATCGTTGTTGGTGAGATAGCGTCCGGGGTAGAGGTTCACGCGGCAGCGCGTTCCTCCAATCGCCGCGAGGAACTTGAGCTTCGTCTCCGCAGCGGCGTTCACTTCACCGTTATCGAAGTTGCCTCCGCCCACGAGGGCGGAGGGATTCTGCGGCACATTCACTCGCGGCGCAGCCAGTATCGGCATCGTGGTTATGGCGAGGAGAGTGAGGAGCGCGACGGTCGAATGCTTCATGGTCGGTGGTCCCGGACAAGTGAGATGGATCCTACTTCGCGCCCGATGCCTCCGGTTCCTCCGCTCGCCGCCGCAGGCCGTCCGCTCCGGTGAGGTAGCTCTCCGTGCCAGCCGGTCCGCTCATGCCGAGCAGGCGGTTCTCGGCGTCCCAGGTGAAGGTCGTCACGCCCGCAGGCTCGCTGCGCACGCTCAGGTTGCCGCTTGCATCATACGCGCTGGTCGTGGCTGCGCCCGAGGGCGGCTGCATCAGTATGAGCGCGTTGGCCGCGTCGTAGGTGCTCGTGCTCACAAGGC
>JBBRJW010000004.1:0-17470 GCA_038218705.1 Chthonomonadales bacterium
GACCTTACGGATCGTGAAAAGGACGTGATTCTCCTTCGGTACGGGCTGAATGGCGACGAGCCCAAGACGCTCGAAGAGGTAGGCCGTGCCCTGACGGTGACGCGCGAGCGTGTCCGGCAGATCGAGTCCTCCGCGCTGGGCAAGCTGCGGAAGCAGAGTCGCTCGCGGCGCTTGCGGGATCTGATGGGCTAGCGCTCAGCGGCGCCGAATAGGATCTGGCCGGGGATAATCTCCCCGGCCTTTTCTATGCGCCCCATGGGTCCGCGCTGCACCCGGGCTATCGATCCGCCAGCATGCCCTCGATCCATCGCATGAGCAGCGGGCGCGCGCGATCCGGTGCATCGAGGTGGGTCGCTTCGATGGTCTCGAGCCGGCAGAGCGGGCCGATCGTCTCGGCAAGCCGCTCCACGCTGCCTGGCGAGATGAGTATGTCCTGCCGGGCGGCGATGAGAAGCGATGGAATAGGGAGGTCCCGGCAGGCCGGCAGCAGTGCGCCAACTTCCTGCAGGAGCGCCGCGGCCGCCAGTCCGGCGACATAGTCGCCCCGCTGTGCAAGCATCGCCTGGCCTAGCGGTCCCGCGAAGCCGCTGGCCGGGTTATCACCCATGCAGAGTGAGGCCACGCCGGCAAGGTCCCTCGCGCCGGATGTCCATTCCGTCCCGGCTACATGGAGCGATGCGGCCGCCCCGAGCGAGTGCCCGATGAGAACGATAGGTCTGCCGCCAAACTCCTTGCGAAGCCAGGAGAGGGCGCGGCGCACGGCAGATGCGGCGTCCGCGGCGCAGGTCATCTCGCCGCCCGAGCCTCCAAGCTTGTGGCCCGGAAAATCGAAGGTGAGAGCGCAGCAGCCCCTCCCGGCCAGATAGCTCGCGAGGCCGTCGAGCGAATACTTGCCGGAGGTGTAGCCATGCGCAAGCAGTGCCGCACCGGGCAGGGTGCTCGCCTCCGGCCGGTAGCAGAGCGCGGAGAGGGCCGGTGCGCCGGGGATGGTGACCTGCTCGAGCTTCACGCTGCACCTCCGCGCGACTGCCGATCCCTGATCCAGAGTCGCGCCAGGCCGAGCGCGCAGAGCAGTACAAACCAGTCGCCGCAGCGTGTGTAGAGCGTCCTTCCAGTAGGCAGCCGCACGATAGCTGCCACAAATCCGGCGGTCTTGATCTGCGCGCGCTCAACGACACGTCCGCGACTGTCGATCACGCAGGTGATGCCTGTGGTCGTCGATCGGACTACAGAACGTCGGTTCTCGACCGCACGCAGCCTGACGGCGTCGAGGTGCTGCTCCATCGCCGCCAGAGACTGGAACCAATCGTCATTGCTCTGAGTGATCAGGAGGTCTGCGCCTTCATCCGTCATTTCGCGCGCATATCCCGGATACATCGATTCGTAGCAGATAAAGGGACCGAGGTTTACGGGTCCCACCTGGGGATCCTGGAAAGGGAGGAGCGTCGGGCCGGACCCGGGGGCCACGTCGGACTTTGGAAAGCCGAAGGTCTCGTCGAGAAATGAGGGAAGCTGCTGGCGGAACGGGATGAACTCACCGAAAGGCACAAGCTGCCGCTTGTTGTAGCGGCCAATGTGCCGGTCACCAGGCGCGAAGAGGATCGAGGCGTTGGACTCCGTTCCCGCGCGGCGGTCTTCTACTCGAGCTCCCACTACGATGGGCGCATGGACCGCCTCCGCGAGCCCGGCGAGGTGCTCGCGTGTGAGCGAGTCGTGGATGGCGTCCCGCGGAGCTGAAGATTCCGCCCAGATGTAGAGGCGCGGCTGAACAGCCCTCGAAGATGCCTGCGCTGTTAGCTCGTCGAAGGTCCGGAAGGCGCTGAAGGCCGATCCGCGCATGTCCCCCACGCCGAAGTTGTCCTGCATGGCGGCAACAGGGAGCTCGCGTCCGGTCTCGGGCGCTGCGAGGCGCGCCATGCCATAGAGCAGCGTCATCAGGACGAGGGTCCCCGCGAGCCAGCTCTCCCTCCTGTCGCCCTCCCTGGGACCTGTCCACCTGGTCGCTGCCGCACCGTTTACAATCAGCATGAGGAAGCTGATGCCATAGGCTCCTGTGAGCTCGGCTACCTGAATAATCGGGAGTACGGTCGCCTGGGAGTAGCTGAGCTGCGCCCATGGCATGGTCAGCGCGCCGAGCGTACGGGCCCACTCCACGATCACCCAGGCTGCGGCCACCGCCAGCAGACGGCCATTGCCGCTTGTCCTGCGCCCGATCCACCAGGCTGCTCCACCGAATAGCCCGTAGAAGAGCGCAAGGATCATCGTGAGGCCGAACCAGGCGAACCAGCCTATCTGCGAATGGGTCCACGCGACAATTGTCAGGCCTGTCCAGTACCACGTTGGCCCCAGGAATGCCCAGCCGAAGCAGTAGCCCCTCCACGCAGCCTGACGAAGGCTGCGGGCGCGCTCCAGGCTGATCAGGAGCGGAACAAGCGCCACCCACGCAAGGGGCCAGAGGCCGATCGCAGGATGAGCGGCGGCGAGCAGCAGACCGCTCAGGATAGCCAGGCGGAGTCCGCGGCCGGCAGCAGGCTGGGGCGGTATCGGTTCAGTCGGCGCAGCACTCATTCGTCCTCCCATTTCTCCGGTGAACAGTATACCAGAGCCCTCGCGGGCGGACCCGGAGCAGGAAGCGTCGATCGATCGGGCGAACAGGGCGATATCACATGCCAGGAGGCGTACGGCGAGCCATGCGAGTACCATTCATGAGGACGCGGACGGGGCTGGCGATGCTGGCCCTTGCGGCAGCGGGGGGCTGCGCGCGGCAGCCCCCCGCTGCAGGGAATACGGGAGGCACGGTACTATCCGGCAAACGGCTTGTGGTGAACATGGTCTTTCGTGCGCCGGTCAACCCGAATTTCCACTACTTCCTGCTCCTGAACAACGCAGGCAACCAGAACGCATCAGGGCCGATCCCGGTTCTTGCGCCGCCCTATGGCAATGGATTCGCCAGCGCATCCGGCGGGAATAGTGGATTTACGGATTTCGTTCGCTTCGATAATCTCCAGCCTCAGGGATATGGACTCTATCACGTTGTCGGCAACGCCAATGACAGCAACTTTATCTACGAGGGCACACCGGTAACGTACCTTCCGCCCCTCGCGGGTAATGGCACAACTCTGAGCTTTCAGCTCGACCTTGCGCAGATCGTTACCGATGCCGGCGGTGGCCCACTGGCGGACCCCAACCAGACGATGAACGTCGCGCGCTCCCTGCGGTACCTCCAGGTAAACCTGATCGCCACCAATTCGATCCCGAGAGATCGGACAACTCCTACAGACAAAGAGGTCGACTCTCTTGGGGACACGCGCACCCTTACGGGACAGACGAGCTTTCTAATCGTCGACCTCTCTCAATATCGGGTCTACCGCAACAGCGATCTGATCGGCCAGAGCACGGCAGAGCCGCCGGATAACGACGTGTTTGGCACCGCAACGCCGGACCCATCGCTCGATCTGGTCGATTGGTCCATTGAAGTTCGTCAGCAGTAGACGCTCAGAGCAGACTTACGCGGAGGCGAGTAACATGAATCGTGATAAACTGGTGAGCGCCGGGGCGCTGCTCGGACTGATCGGCGTGGCGTTCGGCGCTTTCGGGGCGCACGCGCTGCGGGCGCGAATATCGCCCGAGATGCTGGAGGTCTACAAGACAGGCGTGAGTTATCAGATGACGCATGCGCTGGCGCTGCTTCTGCTCGCCGCTCTGATCGGAGATTCGAGCGCTCCGCGGCTAATAGGCCGCGCAGGCGCGCTCATGCTCGTGGGGACGATCGTGTTCTCCGGGAGCCTCTATCTCCTGGCGATCACCTCGACGAAGGCCTGGGGCTTCGTAACGCCCTTTGGCGGCATCTGCATCCTTGCGGGCTGGTTCGCGCTCGTTTTCTCGTCGCTGAGGCACTCTGGAGAGCAGAGATGAGCGAGGAGCACGGGGTCGATAGACCGCGGCTGCCCGTCGTCGATACCCACCTCCACCTCTGGGACCTCGAGCGCTTTCACCTCGACTGGCTGCCGGAGGAGGGTCCCCTGGCGGGCACGCATAACCTGGCGCGGTATCGGGCCGAGACCGAGGGGAGCGGGGTTGGCCGGGCAGTCTACATGGAGGTGGATGTCCGCTCCGAAGAGCGGGGATTGGAGGCGCGGTGGGCGCTGGACCTGTGTGATGATCCGGCCACCGGCGTGGTGGGAGCGGTTATTGGGGGACGCCCGGATGCGCAGAGGTTCGAGGCGGATATTGAGCCGCACCTGGGCCGATCAGGATTGAAAGGGGTCCGCCAGGTACTCCACGGCGCACTTCCCGCCGGGTGCTCCCTGCAGGCAGCATTTGTGGCAGGAGTGCGGTGGCTCGGGCGGCAGGGCCTGCGGTTCGATCTCTGCATGCGCCCGGACGAGCTTGCAGACGGGGCGGATCTGGCGAGCCGCTGTCCGGACACCCTCTTCGTGCTCGATCACTGCGGGAATGCGCCGGTAACGGGATCGCGGGAGAAGTGGACGGCCGGATTGCTCGCGGTGGCAGGGCAGCCGAATGTAATCTGCAAGGTGTCGGGGATTATAGCAGGGGCGCGCCCGGGTTCCTGGACGCCGGCGGACCTCCGGCCGATCGTGGAGGAGTGCGCGGAAGCATTCGGAATCGACCGACTGGTCTTTGGCTCGGACTGGCCAGTCTGCACGTCCGTGGCGGGGGCGCGAGAGTGGCTGGTTGCCCTCCTCGCGATTATCGAGCCCTGGACGGAGAGCGAGCGGCGAAAAATTCTCTCGGAGAATGCCGCTCGCTGGTACGCGCTATAACGATTGCCTTCGCCCGAGCTATTCGTCGCTCGCTCCTCCTCCGCCCTTCTTGGCAGTCGGCGCTGCGTCGTCAGCGCCCGCTTTGCCGCCCTTTGTTGTCGAGCTCGAAGTCGTCGCAGCATCTGGACCAAGCGAGTGTTCCTGCTTGCTGAAGAAGAAGCCGTAGATCATGAGAGCGATTGCGAAGAGGAATAGCCCCCCTGCAATCGTCAGCTTCTTCTTCTCTTCAGCGTCCTGTGCAGTCGCCCAGGCAGGTTTCGGCTTGGCCGCCTGCGCCGCCTTCTTCGCTGCTCCCTGCTTCTTCTGTTCGGGCTTCATATTTACCATTTGAGGCACGGTCAGTTCTCCTTCGTACCAGGCTCATCGGGCCGATAGTGCAGCCCTGTACGTACGGTTATTCGCCCTGTCCTATTATACCTCCTGCCCTAAAGCGTCGGCGCGGGACCCGTCGAGTCCCGCTTCACGAGGCTGATAGGCAGCAGCGAGGTCAGATCGACCGTGGCGTTTCCGTCGATCTGGCCCTGAAGCAGGCGAACCGCCTCCTCGGCCATCGGCGCAATAGGGTTCTGCATGGTGGTCAGGGCGGGCCGCATTACCGCGGCGCGCAAGTCGTTGTCGAACCCCATCAGGGAGATGTCCTGGGGAACACGGAGCCCTGCCGCGTGGATCGTGTCGAGCGCCAATACCGCGTGCTCATCGTTGTAGGTGAATACCGCAGTCGGACGGTCAGGCTTTCGAAGAAGCCCCTTCAGCACTTCGCCATCGTCGAATACCGGCGCTTCCTCCGGCCGTACTCCTGCCTCCATGAGGGCGTCGCGGAAGCCCGCTCCGCGGCTCTCCGCGGAGACCACCCCGGGCATCCCCGTCCAATTGGCGATGCGCCGGTGCCCTAGCTTGAGAAGATGCTCCGCCGCCTGACGGCCGCCATTGTAGTTATCGGCCAGTACATGGAACGGGCCATAGATCGAGCCTATCTCTACGCAGGGGAGCCTCGTCTCGTAGAGCGCCTGCACCCACTTGTCGCCCTCGTACATCCCGAAGAGGATTGCGCCATCCACCCGCCGATCCGCTATCTCCTCCAGTGGAAGGGAGGCGAGCGGTCTATCTACGAAGAAGACGGAATTGAGTCCGCGCTCTGCGGAGGCGACGCTGAGCGCGATCATCAGATCCTTCAGGTATGTATACTTCGCCCGATCGGAGTGGTCGGCCGGCAGCGGGCAGACGATTCCGACGGTATGCATTCGTCCGGTTCGCAGTGCGGCTGCAAGATGGTTGCGGCGGTATCCCAGTACCTTTGCTGCCTCGAGCACCCGCTGGCGAGTGCCCTCGGATACCCGGGCCGTGGCGCGGTCGTTCAGGACATATGAAATCGTCGCGGTCGAGACGCCGCAGAAAGCCGCGATGTCCTTGGCCGTTACATTGGTGCGGGGCGCTTTGGCGCGAGGGCCTGGATCTTTCATTCACATTCTTCCGTAGGCAGTGCGGCGCCCGGGTGGAACACGCCTGCTGCTCAGTACTGCGCAGCTTCATCAAGCTGCACCAGTTGATTCATAGTCTCGTAGGTATCATCGCCCAGGCGCTCTCGTCTCACAACCGCGCCATGGCGCACAAAGATTCGCGTCGTCACGACCCGACGCCCGACGGCCCCCGGGTTATAGACGTAGGCGCTGCCGATGTTGTCGCGGCGTCGGGTGACCACGCGGGTCAGCCTTCTCGGATCTGACCTCCAGAGCACTCTGCCTTCAACAGAGACGGTTGACTCCGCGGGCCTGGGCGACATGATGGCGATCTCGAGCCGGTCACCCGAGGCCTCTGCGCGGATACGCATGGGCGAGCCCGACCGGTTGCGGAGTCTCAGGTCAACGCCCGGGTAGGCCACGGCGGCATCCTGGCCCGGCGGAACATAGTGTGGCGCAAAGACATGCGGGTGCCGTTCGAGGACCTCCATCCCGGCGAGCAGCGCTGCGTTGTAGAGCGTTGTGGAGGTTTGGCAGACTCCGCCGCCGTACGCTCGGACCATCTCTCCATCATAGCTCACCGGGGCCTTCACATACCCCTGATCAAGTGACCAGGATCTAACGACCCGGTTGAACGAGAAAGCTCCGCCTGCCGGAATGACCACGCCATTGATGGCGCGCGCTGCCCGGGCGGCATTGTAGCGCTGCGCCGGCGTGCGCGCGCTGAGCGCGGTGGCGTACCCCGCGATGCGCATCTCTTGAGGAGGAGCGGCGCTCAGGTGGGCAAAGAGCGCCGCGCCCATGCCCGCCGTGGTGAGAACCAGTACGGCCGACCCGATGCCTGCCCGGCCCAGGAGCGTCATTTCGTCTCCTGGATCGTCAGCCGGTCCTCCTGACTCTCGGCGCGTTGGTCGGGCACATACATCGACTGAACGAGCGTCGGCTAGACGTGGCAGAGGCCTGGTGTCTGAGCCCGAAGGTTATACTCGATGACCGACTTGCCTTTCGGCAGCTTGCGCGCGAAGAACGCGATACGATCGTCCCGGACATCCACCCCCTGCCACCAGTAGCTCCAGTCCGCAATGCTGTCCGAGTCCCCGCGTTCGTCCACCTGCATCGCAGAGGGGAAGGGATCCTCGACCAGTACGTACTCGAGCGGCCTCGGGGCGGTGAGAGTGAGCCGAACCCGGATATGGTCGCCGGACTGCATCGTATTGCCCGTGGCCTCGGTCTCCAGTGCATAGGTTTCGCCCGTGCGAAGTGGCTTCAGCCGCAAGTATTCCCGCTTAATAGTGACGCTGGTGGAGCTCTTGACGGCCGGACCTGCGTTCTCGCCGTCCAGTGTCTGCCTCATCTCTACAGAGTAGTAGACCGGGCTGGAGCCCCCCAGGCGCTCGAAGGTAACGTCGTTCTTGTCCGGCCGAAGCATCGATGCGGGTACCCGAATGGTCACCTGCGGTTCGCGCTCCATCTCCTGGGTGAGCGCGATCGCCCGCAGCGGCTTACCGTTGATACGCAGTACGACCGAACCCCCGGGTGAGTAACCGGGCTGAGTGGAGAGATACCTGCAGAGCGCTGCGATGACCCAGGAGGTGTCGCGAGTGGAGTACCAATAGTCGCCAGACCTGTTCAGCATAAGCCATCTCAGTACGGCAGGGATTCGGGGATCGCGGGGGTTTCCCTCGATCATCGCCTGCAGCGCCACGGCCGTGGTAAGCGTTGAGTCCCAATCGCCCGTCTCGTCGTCAGAAGACTGCCAGTGGAGGGTCGACGGATCCACCTTCTGCAGCGCGTCGAGCGCCTGCCGGGCGGCCGAGGATCGGCTGCCGAGCAGACCATCGAGAAGCGTCAGGTACCCCAGTGCCGCCCCGTGCATTTTCGCAAGCATTACGGTCGGGCGGATCGCCGCGGCGTGCGCCGTATCACCGCTCAGGGCCAGCGCGTAGAGCAGGAACGCCTGATCGTCCGGAGTGGTGTTGACGCTTCTTGCCATCTCTGCGGCAGCGCCCTGAGCTTTCTGCAGCATGGTCGCACGAGTCGCATAGCCCTCCTGCTGCGCGATGGCGAGGCCGTAGAGCACATACGCCGTCATCCAGGGGCTGTCGGTATCATGCTCCCACCAGCCCCACCCGCCCTTATCGTGCTGGAATTTGCCGAGCCGCGAGAGGCCGGATCGCACCATTTTCGGGAGGTCGGTCGCGCCACGGGGGGCTGGCAAGCCATGCAGGCGCACAGCGCGCTGCACCAGCAGGTCCGGAAGGAAGCGGCTCATGGTCTGCTCCGTACAGCCATAAGGGTATCCGACAAGGTAGTCGAGCGCTCCGTCAAGCGCGCCAGAGAGGGAGGGAGTAATGCGCACCGTGAGGCGAGCTGTAGCCGCGACCGCGCCAGGCAGCGCATGCACAACCTCGGTCTCCGGGTGTGGACCAGAGACACTGCCGGCGAACGTGGTGATCGTCTCGCGACCGTGCGGGCCAATCGGCAGGCTCTTCTCCATTCCATCGGTAAAGGATGCGCCTGAGGAGCTCTTGCCGGTCCAGGCAGTTACGCGCAGCCTGGCGTCGCCCGCCGCGAGAGCTGTCACAGGCCAGACAACCTGGCCGACCTGCCCGGACTCGACATTGAGATTCTGCACCGCGGGCGTGGTCAGCGTTAGATTCTGGGAAACGAGATGGACATTGACGTTCTGACGAACGCCGGTGTCGTTGTGAACCAGAGCGACAATGCGCGACTGGTCGCGCTCTGTGAGGAAGCGCGGCGTCTCGAGCCGCACCAGGAACTCTTTCGACGCAATTATCTGCTCCGTAGCCCTGCCTACTTGCGTGGAATCTGTATGGGCCGTTGCCGTGGCGCGCCATGTCGTGAGATTATCTGGCAGCTCCATTGTGATCGTGGCGCGGCCCTTGGAGTCGGTCTCGACGGTCGGGTTCCAGTAAGCCGTGTCGGGGAACTTGCGCCGCGCGCTGATCTGCGGCTCAGACTTGTCGGCGTCGCCCAGATACTCGATTGCAAACGAGTACTGAGTATCGACCCGGTTCAGACCGTGAGGCCAGAACTCGTCGTAGAGGGCTTTCGGGTCGTCGCGCTTCAGCGCGTAGATCGCCTCGTCGACAACTCCGAATGAGAGCTCTGCCGACACGGGGTGGCCAGCCGAGTCGAGGGTTCGCAGCGAGTAGGTGACGCGGTCGCCAGGGAGGTAACGGGCAGGCCCACCTGTGCCTGCTGGCCTGTCGGCCGAAATCTGGACCTGCAGGCGGCGCTCTGGCAGAGCAATTCGCAGCTCCGCCTCGCTCGAAGCGTGGTGCTTCCTGCTGATGTAGGCTGCATTCACAAAGACGGCGGAGCCGTAGTCGTGAAGCACGGGCACCCGGATCAGGGTGCTGTGGTGCGCCAGAGTAACGGTCTGCGCCTGATATACCCGGTCGCCCTCTATTGTGATAAGCACCGTCTGGCCGACACGTCCTGAGTTGATGAGAATGCGAGCCGTATCCCCGACCCGATAGCGTTTCCGATCGGTCAGCAGGGAGAGGTCACTGTACTGCGTATTGAGATCTTCGCCCTTTTCGCCGGCGAGCCAGAGCATGGTGCGCCCGATGATCGCCCGGCCCGCGGAATCGGTGGCCCGGGCCTTGATCACCAGCTCGCCCGCGCGTGGACCCGTGATCGCTGCCGAAGCGATGCCGTTCTGTCCCGTGGTGACCCGGAGCTCGCCAGCGCGCTCATAGTGCTCGGAATACTCAGCGGACCCGGATGCGCGGTTTCGCTTCCACTCCTGGTAGCCATACTCCAGATTGACCGCCACGCCTGCCACTGGCTTTCCGTCATGGTCCTTGACCGTAACAGTGGATGGCATGGTCTCACCGGGCGCGGCCATGTACCCATCGGTCGCAACTTCCACATGAAAGTCGCCTGTGACTACAGTGGCCTCACCGGTCGCGAATGCCTCCCTATCTGCGCCCTCCACGACCGTGGCGCTCAGACTATAGGAATCGGCCTGCGGCCCCTCCGGGTCCGGGTGTGGCGCGGCAAGGAAACTAACGACCGCGCGGCCACTCTCGTCCAGCCTCGCTTCGCCCTCCGAAATTACGTCGCCGTAGAAGCTGTCCGCCCCGCCGGGCCCGCTCTCCGCCTCCGAGCCGGCGTCGTCCTCGTCGCTTGGATCTGCCGCGTTCGATTCTGTATAGTCTGGCGATCGATAGACGCTGTACTTCACCTTCGCACCCGCCACGGGGGCTCCGAAGAAATACTGCGCGCCAACCGTCATGCTCACGGTCTCGCCAACGACGTAGCGCTTCTTTTCGGGAGCGACCGTAACCGCGAACTCGGGTTTCTCGTACGAGGCAATCGTTATCTGATGAGTGTGCCGCTCCCCCCCGATGTTTACGATCAGCTCATAGACGCCCGTGGGAGCTTCGGGATCGATCTCTACCTGCCCGAAGAACGAGCCGCGCCGGTTGGTGGTGAGCTTCTGCTGGTAGATTCGCTCGCCGGACTTATCGCGCATCTCGACCTGGACCGGCGTGGGCGGGGGGACCTGGTAGGGGCGCGGAGGAGCAGCGTATGCGTTCGTCGCGTCGTCGAGCTTCAGGCGCGTGATGCCTTTGAAGCTGATCCGCTGGCCGGGCCGATAGATGGGGCGGTCGGTGTAGGTGTGAACCGCGTAGAGCCCTGACTCCTCGTTCTGGTAGGTTGCCCGGGCGACCATTGCCTCGTCATCGCCACGAATGGCGAGCGTGGTCATCATGCCTGCAGCGTCGCTATGATCCTCACCGCTCGATTCCTCTGGAAGCCGGCGTCGGAGTCTGGGGAGCGCCAGCTCGGCGATACCGCGCGAATCGACACTCTTCTCGCCAACGACTGCGCCATTCGCGAAGACACGGATTTTCGATCCGCGCGCAGGCGCTCCGCTCTCGATGTCGACGGCGAACGCAACCAGCTGATTCCGGGCTCGCTTCACGATAATCGCTGTATTTGTAACGAGGAGCCACCCACAGCAGCCCTTACCGGCGAGCTTCGCCTCGACCAGGTAGAGGCCTGTTGGCAAGTGCCCGAAATCGAGCTTCTGATAGAAGAATCCCTCGCGATCCGCACCGGTTATCGGCCGCTTCAAGTTGAGAAGTCGCGCGGGGGCGGCGCTGCCAGCAGGGTGCAGCAGCCCGGGTGGCAGTGCCGGCAGCGCGTCGTAAACCCTTCCCACCTGCTCTAGCTCGTCTGCTCCCTTGTCTGCGAGGAGGGCCTGCGAGAGACGGGTACGATAGACAGCAACCTGCACCGTTGCTCCATCTCCGTTTGGCGACCCGACATATCCGCTCACGGCTAAAGTAGGAGATTCACGAGTGGTGAACACGCGCTGATGCTGGTTCATCTCGAACTCGGGCTTTGAGCGCGTCATCGCGAGACGGACGGCAGCTATCTCTCCTTCTGCAACATCGACACTCTGATCGGCGATAGCGTGCGAGCTCGACGAAGCGGAGATTCGGTAGGAGCCAGACGGGACGCGACGGAACCGGAACGAGCCATTCGAAGAGCTACCAGTGATGCGGTGACCGCGCCCGTGAACTGGCGTGAGCACGACCTCGGCATCCTCCACGGGCCGCTGGTCTTCTGCGAGAACGATTGTCCCGGCGATCAGGCCGATTGGTGTTTCACGGGACACCGCAAAACGGAGCGCTCCGCCAATGGCGAGCGCGGCGAGGGCCGCTGAGAGCGCCTGCAAAACTTGGAGGCCGCGCCCACTCATGCTGCGCCTCCCACTTCAGGCGAGCCATCCGGCCGAACGCCCGGTTGCCGGCGGCCGCTCAACCCGCCGACAACGAGCAGCAGGGCCGAAGCGAATGCAACCATTCCGATAAGGGTCTCTGTCCGGGCGCGGGTAAGGAGGGAGAGCGGCAATACGTGGCGGCTCCATTGAGCAAGCGCGAGTGCGATTGCCAGTCCAACCAGCGCCGGCGCCAGCGCGAGACTGGCTCGCGCGCTGCTCGGCAGGCGCTGGGCCGCGGTAACCGCTCCGATGGCCATGCCGACGATCAACGCGGAAACCAGCCGAAGGCCCCAGAGGGCGATCAGCAGGGCGGGCAGGCCCAGGACCAGTGCACCAAGAATTACCATGCGAAGGGCGCTGGCACCGGACCGCGTTCCGTGTAGACTGGCTTGCCCTGCGAGGAGCGCGCCGAGCGCTGCTGTAATTCCCGCGCCGAGAAGCACCGACCAGATAGTCAGATTATCGGCCAGGGCCATCCCGTGCATCTCGCTTCCAAATCGCGAGAGGAAGCAGCGATAGAGCATTAACATCGTGCCGAGGAGCATCAGTTGCAGAAGCTGCACCGAGGAATGGCGTGCCGCCCGGTTGCGATCGCTGACCAGAGCAAGGTCGGGCCGTGCCCCGGCGAGAAGCGCCACAAACCAGGCGGGCACCAGCATGAGGCCAAGGCCGAATCCGGCGAGTAGCTCAAGCGCCACCAGTCCGCAGGCAACCAGCAGGAGCGGCGCGAGAAGCGCACGCCCGCTGGATAGGCCATCCTCCGATCCGCGATCCGACGCAGCCAGCCACCAGCAGCCGAGTGCGCCTGCCAATCCGATGATGGCAGCCACCAGAAAGTCGCGCGGCCCTTGATCATGGCTGTCGACCTGCAGCCGGAAGGAGAGGAGCCGGGCGAGCGCACAGAGCAGGGCGGATCCCAGGAGGGCCCTTCCAGCGGCAGCAGCGCTGAAGCCGCTCGCATCCTCGCCCGGCGACTCATGGAATAGTCGGCTGAGCGGCCCCGCGAGGCGGAGAGCCGTTCCGAGCCGGACGAAGATCGCCGTCGGGAGCCCGGCAAGAAGCAGCGCGAGCGGAACGCCTGCGCCGAGCGTGGCGGCGAGTACTGACCAGGGGATCGTGAACTTCGCGGCGAGATCGACCGCGCCCCGGAGCTCTCCAAGAGCCGCGGTGCCGGCGAGAGTGACCGCGAAGCCCATCACGGCGGTGAGCGGTATGGCAGCCGAGTCGCCGTCCCGCCCGGCGTCCGATTGGAACAGCCCGGAGAGAAGGACGAGGCCAGGAGCGAGCCAGCCGATCGCTGCGCCGAGCAACGCGTCGAGAATGTTCGCGCGAAGAAAGAGCAGGGGCAGGGCGACCGTAAGCAGTGCCAGCGAACTCCCCAGTATCGATGCGCTGAGCCTCGCGGCCGGCCCCCGATCCCGAGCTTCACTGTCCGAGATACTGGCCACCGCGAGAGCCGTCAATAGGACGCCAACCCCGCCCAGGAGGAAGCCAGAGCCGAAGCCGTGGCCCTCCGTGAACCAGGGGGGCCTGCTCGGAAGAGTCAGAACATAGACAAGCGGCGGAATCAGTAACGCCAGGCGGAGGAGCGCCGGAGGAACGGCCTTGGCGAGTGCGCCCCGTCGCCAGGGCTGCATCAGTGCAGCGGCGGCGATCGCGCCGAAAATCCCAATACTGACGACACTCCAGAGCAGGGTGCGCTCCATGATTTCGAGTCCTTGTGTACAGGTGCGGAGGCAATTGACGGGGCCCGGCGCGACAGGCAGGGCCGGGCGAAGCAGGATCCAGAGCCGGCAGGGCTCGCCCAGATGGGAAAGCTCACGGAGTGTTCCGGTGGGCAAACACCAGAAACGCGAGTATTCACGTATTCGGCGATCTGGCCCGCTCCTCCTGCCGATTTCATTGCGCGACTTATTACTTTTTTCGCATCCGGTTGAAAGCGAGGAAGACGATCCACCCATGCCGCCCGACGTTTGTCGAAGCCAGAGAGTCTGCTGCGGGAAGTTCTGAACAATCCCAGCCGAATGTCGTGTGAAGCGGTCTGCCGGTCCGAAGTCGGCCCGAATGCGCCGGGTTGCATAGATGAGGCAGGATGCGAGCGGTTTACCGGCGAATGGGCAGTGCGTGGGGGAGAGATCATGAACGTGGATCGCTATTCAGGTAAGGGCATAGGGAGGCGCGAGCTGCTGCGCCGGAGCGCTGCGGCGCTGGCTCTCGCGCCGGTGAGCGGCTGGCCCCGCCCCATCCGGGCGACGCGCGTGCTTACCGTCTATCTAGGTGGCGGAATCTCGCACCTCGATACATTCGATCCGAAGCTCGCAGCGCCATCCCAGCATCGGGGCCCCTACGGGACTATTCCGACCCGTACGCCGGGAGTGCGTTTTGCCGACCCGATGGCCCGGTTGGCCCGCTGCAGCGGCCTCTTTGCACTCTGCCGATCGCAGGTGACCGGCACGGACCAGCACGAGACCGCGGCGCAGTGGATGCTGACGGGCCGGTATGGTGACATGCGCGGAGGTGACCATCCGGCCATCGGCTCACTCATCGCTCGTGTGCTGGGTCCCATTGGCAGTGCTGCCGGCAACGTCGCCGTCCCTCGCGCTCATGCCTTCACCTGGGAGCTGGGAGGGCCTGCGTGGCTCGGGCGGGAATACGATTCCGTCGGAGCAGCACCAGACGACCTCGGCCCGGCCGCCGACTCCGATCTCGACCGCTATGGCCGTGGCGCGCTGGGCCGACAGGCGCTTGCGGCTCGCCGCCTCCTTGAGCGCGGCGCACGTTTCGTGCTGCTGAACCAGGGCGGGTGGGACGCGCACGCCGATCTCGCACGGCACTATGACATGGCGCTGCCCGCGCTGGACCGCTCGATCGCAGCCCTGCTCCAGGATCTGCACGCCTCCGGGCTGCTCGACGAAACGCTGGTCGTAATGGCCGGAGACTTCGGCCGCGCGCCCCGAATCAACTCGCATGGCGGCCGCGACCATTGGGCCCACGCGGCCTCCATGCTCATCGCCGGGGCCGGGGTACGCGGCGGCCAGGTGATCGGCGCGACGGACGCGGCCGGGGCGGGCGTTACCGAGCGGCCCATACGCCCTGCTGAGATCGCCGCAACCATCTATCACGCTCTCGGGATAGAGCCCCGCAGCCTGGTGCGTGGACCGGATGGCGGGCAGCGTGTTCTGCTACCGCAGGGCGATCCGATCCACGAGCTATGGGGCTAGCGATGCGTGCGACGGTGATAGGGCGGTCGGGAAGGAATCGGGAATGTCAACTCCAGATGCGATAACCACTCGGTGGCCCCGCAGCGCACCCTTCTTTGCGATGGAGACGTGCTTCCAGCCAGACTATCCTCGGCTCAGCATGAGCCCGGCAGCGCACGCCGAAATCGCGGCTCGGAGCGGCTATGCTGGCCTCAGCTGGAAGCTCGGGCCGACCGAAGAGCTCGAGGAGCTTCTGGCAGCGACCTCTCGGCTCGGTATTCGGTGCTTTGCGCTCTATGTGGGCGCGGTGTTGACCCGCAATGGGCTGGCGATCGACCCGCGCGTTGACGCTGCGATGGAGCTGATGCGCGACACGGGGGCGGTGATCTGGCTCCATACCGCGAGTGAAGCCTTTGCGCCTTCCGACCCTGCCGGAGACGAGATTGCGCTGCCAGTACTGCGCGAACTGGCAGAGCGGGCATCCGATCATGGGTTGGTGGCGGCAATCTATCCACACTATGGTGAGTGGACCGAGCGGGTAGAGGATGGCGCCCGGCTCGCCGAACCGGTCGGCCACCCGGCGCTCGGCGTCACCTTTAACCTCTGCCACGCACTGATGAAGGGAACCGCCGCCGGCCTTAAGCCCATCCTTGAGCACGCAGCTCCCTGGCTGCGCATGGTCACGGTGAATGGGGCGAATGCTGCGGGAGCGGCGACCTTTCACGAGGTGCTGAAGCCGCTGGGAGAGGGCGACTTTTCAATTGCTGGCCTGCTGGCTCTCCTCCACCATGCCGGTTACCGTGGTCCTATCGGGCTGCAGGGCTATGGTCTGCCGGGGGAGACCGAGGCGAAGCTGGTGAATACTCGGGAGGCCTGGGATCGCATACTTGCCGATTTTGAACGCCAATCTGCGGCATCAGAGTGAGAGGAGTGGTCGCCATGCGCGCTTTGCTGGTTCGCCTCCCCATCGTGTTCGCTCTCTGTGCGCTGCTCCGGCCCGCATGGTCAGGGGCCGCGCCGACCCTCGATGAGGAGTTCCTGGGCCCGTTCCCGAGCTGGGCCAGTCTGAAGAGGGACTACCACGCGGTTGGAGATGGCAAGGCCGACGACACGACGGCGCTGCAGAACGCGCTGGATGATCTCGGAAAGCCGGGTCACCCTTCCGTTCTCTTCCTGCCGGCTGGCACGTACCGAATTACACGCGGTCTTACCATGACCTCGCAGATGGATGTTGGCATCATTGGCGCGGACCCGGCCACAACCAGGGTTCAGTACGATGGCGCAGCCGGCGGCATCATGCTCGCCTGTAACGGAGTTCGTTACTCGCGCTTCGGCCGTATCACCTGGGACGGAGCGGGCCGCGCGCTGACTGCCATCTCCCACTCGTGGGATGGTCATACTCAGGGCGCCAATACGCATAACGAGCACGTGGACGAGGGCTTTCAGGATGTGAAGTTCGGCATTCGGGCCGGCACGGCCGGCTTTATGGATGCCGAGTGCCCCGTGATACGCTGTCGGTTCGCCCGCTGTTCCAGCGCGGGTATCTCTATCGAGAACTTCAACGCACTCGATTGGTGGGTCTGGGACAGCCGTTTCGAGGAGTGTAAGGTCGGCATTACCAATACGTTTGGCGCAGGCAACTTCCATGTCTACCACAGCCTCTTCCTTCGCTCGAGCGAAGCGGATGTCTCAACGGGAAACACGGAGTTTTTCTCGATCCGAAACAACACCTCGATCGGCTCGCACTGCTTTTTCCATGCGGGCTGGATCGGTGCGGCGTCGGAGCTAACCGTGCAGGGCAACCGCATCTACGGCGTGGAGCAGGGCCCCGCGATCCTCTGCGGGAACCTCGGCCCGCTGCTGCTGCTCGACAATGTTATTCAGGTGAAGCAGGGACCGGCGGTTCAGGCGAACGACAATGCCTGCTGCTTCTTCGTCGGCAACACCTACACCACTCCGCTGCCGACGGTCAAGCGATCCGAGTGCGCTGTCGGGGAGAAGCAGGTCGCGTACGGCTCGCTTACGCCGCACGAACCTACCCTGCCACCCACGCCTCGCAGCCGCGGCCGCCGCGTGATTGAGGTCGCGCCGGGCGCAAACGCTGCCACGCTTCAGAGTGCTATCGACCAGGCTGCCGCTGTGCCGCGCTCTCGAACCGTGATCCACCTGTCGGCCGGGGAGTATCCCGTCGCGAGCACGCTCATTGTGCCGGCAGGATGCGACGTGCAGATTGTCGGCGATGGTTACCGGACCGTGCTCCACTGGCGC
>JBBRJW010000005.1:0-14075 GCA_038218705.1 Chthonomonadales bacterium
ATGCTGGCGCCGATACTGCGGGTACCGACACGACGCCGCCAGCCTCCAAGAAAGAGCTGCGGCAGATTCCGAGCTCCTGGCTCACCTTTAACGCGATGGATATCGTCGAAGCGCTCGGTGGAACTGCTATCACAATCGGCATTCCGAAGAGCACGGGCGGCCAGAACGGCCAGTTCGGTATGGGCGGTATGATGGGTGGCATGGGCGGTATGGGCGGCGGTATGGGCGGCATGGGCGGCGGTATGATGGGTGGTATGGGCGGCGGCATGGGTGGAATGGGTGGTGGCATGGGCGGCTACGGTGGCGGCATGGGCGGCTACGGTGGCGGCGGCGGTGGCTACGGCGGTGGCGGTGGCTACGGTGGCGGGGGCGGCTATGGCGGTGGTGGCGGCGGCTACGGTGGCGGTAACCGTGGCGGTGGCGGCGGCTACGGACGCGGCTACTAGAGTGAATATCGGCCCGGCGAAAAAAGTTTGGGCTGCAGCGACCCCGGCGGCAGGATAACGGTCGCACAAAAGGGAACTCCGAGTAACAAGAGCCTGAGCCCCCCGCAAGGGGGGCTATCGGCCGCAGATTCGATAGAGAGCCGCTCGCGTTACGACGGACGGCCTGACATGCGGGTAATACACGATTAACGGATGCGTTCGCGCTCTGGCGACGGACGTGAAGGGGGACATCTATGGGCTTGCAACGGCATCTAGGGCTCGCGACCGGCCTGCTGGTCGCGAGCGCGCTGGGCGCGGCGCTGCTCACGGGAGGTAGCCTGACAGCCCGGGCCGACGACGATCTCAGCGTCGGAACGGGCAGCCCGCTCCGCACCACGACGATCGATCTCGACCTGGCGAACGCTCCGCTCGCGGTGGCGATCCGGCTGGTTGAATCCCGCACTGGCGTCAGCGTCGTAATGATTCACAATACCGGCGACCTGAAGTACGGTGACGTGACAGTCTCGATCAAGAACAAGCCGGTTGGCGATGTTCTCAAGCTTATTGCCGACTCAGCCGGTGCAGATTTCTGGCAGTCCGCGGGCATCTTCTACTTTGGCCCGAAGGGCTCCGCTCCTAAAGACGAGCCGCTGCTGCCGGTTCGAGCTCCCTATGTCGACCCGACCCTACAGCAGGAAGTTGCGCCGAAGCACTGGGAGAAGATCTACCTTCAGTTCAGCGAGCCGCACGACGTTCTCCATCGCCTTGGGTACGATCGCACCCTTCAGGGCTCGATGATGGACGTCTACACGGATAACGTGCTTCGAGCTCAGCTCGATATGCAGAACGGCACGTCCAGTCCGTGGGACCGCGCGAACAATTCCGGTCACACTGTCACGAGTCCCTACCGGATCCAGAACGGAGACAGCTCCCGGGTACCGGTACCGCTCTCGGCGCCGACCGGTTCTGGAAGCGCCGGATCTACCCCGAACCTGAACAACCTTGAGACGATCGCTCCCAGCATTCTCGGAACCGGAAACGGCACGCTCGACCAGGGCGCGCACAGGGACGAGACGCCAGACGAAGCGAACCGCGGCGGTCAGTTCGGCTTCGGCGGCCAGCCCGGCGGCAACAATGGCAACCAGGTTAATGGCCAGCCCGGACAGAACGGCCAGAATGGCCAGAACGGACAGAATGGTCAGGGCACGGCTGCAGGCCTCCTCTCCGAGACCGAGATCCGTAATCAGGACATCATTGCCCTCTCCAACGATAACTCGATCCTGCTGCGAGCGAGCGACGCGGACTTCCGCGAGTTCCGGCGCATTGTGCGCTTCCTCGATGTGAAGCCGCGCCAGCTGATGATCAAAGCCGAGTTCGTCACCATTACACAGAACGATATCAACTCGTTCGGGATCAACTTCCAGTTCCAGAAGGTCAACCTGATCGGCGGAACCAATACCGGTTTCAATGGTACCGGCGGCCAGGCGTTCCTTCAGTTCGCCACCGGAAACCTGCAGACGCAGTTGAGCTTCGCGCTCAGCACCGGCCACGCGAAGCTGGTTGCTGCGCCGATGGCGACGACGTTGAACAACGTTCCGGTACAGTTCACGGTCCAGACCCTTGTTCCGGTCTTCACCTCTACACCGATCGTAACCAACGGCGGCACCACGGTCATTTCGCAGACCATCGTTCCGATACCGGTCTCGACCGGTCTCTTCGTAACGGCGCGCATCAATGGCGACGAGTCGATCTCGCTCTTCGGAGCGGCTTTCGCGAGCGCAGTTGGCGCGCCGATCACCGGGCCGAACGGTGAGAGCTTCCCGAACATCACGCAGCAGACTGCGCCGATCCAGCGGATTATCCGCGCCGGTGACACGATGGTAATCGCTGGCCTCAACTCTAAGAACGATACCGTCACCTCGCAGAAGGTACCGCTGCTCGGCGATCTGCCGCTCATCGGCAACCTCTTCCGGTCACGTGCCATCGCCTCTAACGACTCTGAGCTGTTGGTGTTTATCACGCCAAGCATCATCCCCGAGCGCCAGTCGAACATTGCGCTGAGTGCCGGCGCGGCCGGTGGCGCAGGAGCCGCGGGTGGAGCCGGTAACGGCGCGCTTGCGCTTCCTGGTCCCACTCCGTAACCGAACGGCTCATCGCAGAGAGCTCCTGTGGCCCGGCCGATCCCAGACGGGGTTGGCCGGGCCGCTTGCTATGTGGTCGTCGGCAAATCCGGCGCAAGTGACTGAGCTCGCCCGAGAGGATCCAGGCCATCCATGCCCGATTGTGCCATCTGGAGCAAAGGGCCTGGGAAGTGCGAAGCCGACCGCGCGAAGTCGTCAGTCGGCGACTCGGTGGTTCACCCGGGCTCGTTTAACGGGTACAAAGCTCACCGCGTTACGTCATCACTCCCCCTCGTCCGTCACAACGTGCGCTCACCCGAACGAAAGGCCAAGATATTGAAAGCCGAGCATATCGAAACAATGAACTTACTACGGGTGACTGCTTAGAGAGACCGCATACTACGGAACAGCAGCGCTCGCTGATGATCGTGAATTGGATAACTGGACCGAGATAACCAGAATACGCCGTTTAGGGGACGTCCCCTCGGTCTGCGTACGGGCATAATCCCAATGTGAGTGTGGCGAGAATTGAATCGCCTGGAGGGCGGACGCTTGGAAAATGTCTTCATAATCGATCCAGCGCGCTGCATCGGCTGCCAGGCCTGCGTTCATGCGTGCGGGGAGTGTGGCACCCACCGGGGCACCTCTATGATCCACCTGGAATATATCAATCGCGCCGAAACAGTTCAGACCACGCCCCAGATCTGTATGCATTGCGAGAATCCGACCTGTGCGCAGGTATGCCCGGCGGACGCCATCAAGCAGACGCCAGATGGCGTAGTCCAGAGCTCCCTCAAGCCGCGCTGCATCGGCTGCCAGAACTGCGTCCTGGCCTGTCCCTTCGGAGTGCCCAAGTACTTCGCTGAAGCCGACCAGATGATGAAGTGCGACATGTGCTACGACAGGACGTCGGTCGGGAAGCGTCCAATGTGCGCCACGGTATGCCCGTCCGAGGCGCTCTACTTCGGTCCGCTGGAGAAGTGGAAGGAGCGCCGCCGCGGAACCCCTGTCAATCAATGGCAATTCGGGCAGCAGCAGGTTACGACCCTGGTCTACATGGTGATGCCGGATAAGCCAGGGCGGCCGCCAGCCCGGGAAGTCAAGATCGACGTGCGGCTGGGGGATATCGCTCCCCTGCCCCAAAAGGAGAGCCTTCGATGAGCGATGAGACCACGCCAAAATGGCGCAAGGACTTTCCAATCGAGTGGGGGGCGGACAACTATGTGACCCGCCGGGAGTTCACCAAGTTCCTGGTGCTCACATCGGGCGCGACAGCGATCGGGAACAGCTACTTCGTTGTTCAGAGGTACCGTGAGGAGCATCAGAAGTTTGCTTCGCAGCAGATCTGCCGGGTAGACGAGATCAAGCCGGGTGAAGCGAAGCTCTTCCGCTACCCTACCGAGAACGATCCGGCACTGCTCATCCGGCTGAGCACGGGCGAGCTGGTGGCCTATAAGCAGCGCTGCACTCATCTGAGCTGCCCTGTGCAATATCGGGCCGGCTCCGACCGCATGGAGTGCCCGTGCCACAATGGCGCGTTCGATGCGCACACGGGCACCGTGCTCGAGGGGCCGCCGCCCCGGCCGCTGCCCAGAATCACGCTGGTGGTCGAAAACGACACCATTTTCGCGAGAGGGGTTGAGGGATCATGAACCTGAAGAACCCGCGTCAGGCCCACCTTGAGCAGTGCAGCCAGGCGCTGGTAACGCTCATGATCTTCGTAATGGTACTGCTTCTCCTGCAGCTGTGGCTCGTTACAGTCGCACTGGAGGAGTACCTTGCTGCCCGTCACGGCCTCGCCATCCCAACCTTCGCGGCCTCCTGCGGCTGCTTCCTTCTCAATCTGTGGCTGTTAAAATACGTCTACGACATCGATCGTAAGAGCGGAGACGAATAGATGCGCAATTCAAAGGCCGCACTGGCCCTCTCGACCCTCGCATTTGCGGTGTCCTTCGCCGTGTGGGGACTGATCTCCCCCATGTCGAAAACGTTTCAGAAGATGTATCACCTGACAGAGGCTCAGGTCGCGCTAATGATCGCCGTGCCTGTGCTTCTCGGCTCAATTATCCGGCTGCCAATGGGAATGCTCGCGGATCGCATCGGCGGCCGCAAGGTATTTGGCGCGCTGCTGATCTTCATCTCCCTTCCAGCATACATGCTGAGCCGGGCAGCGAGCTACAACGACTTCCTACTCTGGGGCCTCTTTCTTGGAATGGCTGGGACCTCCTTCTCTGTTGGCGTCTCATACACCTCCAGGTGGTTCCCGCCGGAGAAGCAGGGCACTGCTCTCGGTATTTACGGAGCGGGTAACATTGGCCAGAGCCTCGCGCTTTTCGGCGTTCCTGTGCTCATAAAACTGCTTGGAACCTGGCAGCAGACCTTTCAGGTCTTTGCCTTGATCGCCCTGATATACGGCTTCATCTTCCTTGCGCTGGCGCGCGATGCCGAATCCAAGGCTGCACCGAAGTCGCTCGGGGAGATGCTGCGGGTGCTGCAGCGTGAGCCGCTGGCGTGGCTCCTCTCGCTCTTCTACTTCGTCACTTTTGGCGGCTTCGTGGCACTGAGCATCTACCTGCCGAAGCTGCTGCAGGATAAGGACCTCTTCGCGCTCACACGTGAGGATGCCTCACTGCGCGCCGCCGGGTTCGTGCTCGTAGCAACTCTAATGCGTCCGATCGGCGGCGCCTTGAGCGACCGCTTCGGGGGCGCAAACGTGCTCAAGTACGTCTTCGCATTCGCAGGAGCGCTTGCTCTGCTGCTCACCGCGCGCGTCATGCCGCTCTTCACGGTGGGCGCGCTGGGAATTGCCGCCTGCGTCGGGCTCGGCAATGGTGGAGTGTTCAAACTGGTACCCCAGTACTTTGGCAAGGATACCGGCACCGTAACCGGCCTGGTCGGGGCACTGGGCGGACTGGGTGGCTTCTTCCCGCCGCTGGTTCTGGGCCAGATCAAACAGGCGACAGGCAACTACGCGGCCGGATTCATACTGCTCTCACTCTTCTGCTTTGTCTGCCTGTTTCTCAATTACCGTGTCTTCTTGCGCCCTGGTAAGTACAGCGGCACGACACAGCTCAGCCAGCGGCCCGCCGGCGCGTAGAAGGAGAGGTGCTTATGACACAGCAGCTCGACCGTCGCGCTATCGCGAACGGGATCACTGCATCGCTCTTGCTGGTTGCGGCGATCTACTTTGGCTCGGGGGAGATGCGCCACTTCGACCCGGCCCTGATCGCCTATACAAGCGCCGTAGTATTTGCTGCGTTCGGAATCGTCTATCGCTATTCGGTGTGGCTGCAGAAGCCACCGACCCGGCTGTACTGGCAGCGGGGATGGCAGCTCTTTGTGCGGCCTTCGAAGCTGCCGGGCAACCTGCTGCACCTGGCGAAGCTGTTCTGGACCAATATCGTCGTGCAGACATTCATCGGTAGGCGCAGTCACCTCCGGTGGGCCGCGCACTTCCTCATGTCGTGGGGCTGCATTGTCGCCGTGATGGTCACGTTCCCGCTCGTGTTTGGCTGGGTCCACTTTGAGGCAGATCCCAGCAACCCCGCGGCGTACCAGTCGTTCGTATTCGGCATCCATGCGGGCACCTTCCCGGCGCAGTCGCCAGTGGGTTGGGTAACCTTCCACATGCTCGACTTCTGTGCCGTCGCCATCATCATCGGCATGGCGCTGGCGTTCAAACGCCGCATGTACGACCGGGGCGCGATGAGTGTGCAGCAGTTCTCTATGGACTTCCTGCCGCTGATCATGCTCTTTTCGGTCTCGGTGACGGGACTGATGCTTACCGTGAGCGCAACCTGGCTGCACGGTCACTCATACAGTTTCATCGCGCTAATACACGCGTTCAGCGTGATCGTCACCCTGCTCTACCTGCCCTTCGGCAAGTTCTTCCACATCTTCCAGCGGCCTGCAAACCTCGGCGTTCAGTTCTATAAGGAAGAGGGAGCAGCTACGGAGCAGGCGCAGTGTCTGCGCTGCGGCAGCCTATATGGCTCCCGCCTCCAAATCGAGGACCTGAAGCGCGTCCTGAACGAACTGGGGATCGACCATCGTATTGAGGACGGGGCGCACTATCAGGATGTCTGCCCGGGGTGCCGCCGCAGGCTCCTTGCCGTTAATCAGCTCGAGGCCATTGGCGGCGATGGTTTCCTATGATTCGGTTCGCATCAGAACCAGCGCGTGGAGGATGGAGATAAGATGGCAAGGCCGCCGCTCTCGTTGGAGCAGTATCGCGAAACCTATGGACCGCATGCGCCGACGGCGCCGGCGGGAGGCTGGCAATATCGGGGCGAACCGGACAAGCTCGTGGCCACGCACTGCTGCTTTTGCGGGCAGCAGTGCGGCATTAACCTGAAGGTAAAGGATAACAAGGTCGTCGGGTTTGAGCCGCGGGAAGACTTTCCGTTTAACGAGGGAAAGCTCTGCCCGAAGGGCGTAATGCGCTACATGCAGAATGAGCATCCGGACCGATTGCTGCATCCGCTGAAGCGCACTGAGCAGGGCTACGCCCAGATCTCGTGGGACGAAGCCCTCGATACAACGGTAAGGGAGATCAAGCGAATCCAGGCCGCCTACGGCAAGAACGCCTTCGCCATGCTCTCGGGCGTATCGCTCAGCAATGAGAAGTCTTACCTGGTGGGCAAGTTTGCCCGTATCGCGCTCCAGACGGCGAATCTAGACTATAACGGACGCCTCTGCATGGTCTCCGCGGGCGCTGGCAACAAGAAGGCGTTTGGGATCGACCGCGCCGCCAACTCCTGGGCCGACATCATCCTCGCGGACGTGATCCTGGTTACTGGCGCGAACGTGGCCGAGTGTGCACCCATCACCACGGACTACATCTGGCGTGCCCGGGACCGCGGCGCGAAGCTGATCATGATTGACCCGCGCGTGACGCCACTGGCGCGCACCGCGGACCTTCACATTCCGGTGAGGCCGGGCGGCGACTCGGCTCTAATGAATGGAATCCTACACGTGGTGCTTGAGAGGGGCTGGGTAGACCAGAACTTCATCGACAATTACACCACGGGCTTCGAGAGCGTCAAGGAGTCGGTGGCCCGTTACACTCCAGAGGTCGCCGGCCAGCTGTCGGGCGTAGACCCTGAGCTAATCGTGCGGGCCGCGGAGATGTGGGGGCCTGCGAAGACCTCGATTTTGCTCCATGCCCGCGGCATCGAACACCACTCCAAGGGTGTCGAGAACGTTCTCTCGTGCATCAATCTGGTGCTCGCAACCGGGCGTCTTGGGCGACCGGGCTGCGGCTATGGCACCATCACCGGACAGGGAAACGTCCAGGGCGGTCGCGAGCACGGTCACAAGTGCGATCAGCTCCCCGGTAATCGCGACATCGAGAACCCGGAGCATCGGGAATATATCTCGAAGGTGTGGGGGATCGCCGAGTCGGAGCTGCCGCATAAGGGTATTACGGCGCAGGAGATCATCGAGGCGATGCACTCCGGCGAGATCAAGGGCCTGCTCTCGATCTGCTTCAATCCGGTGGTCTCGCTTCCCAATGCGACCTTCACCAAGGAGGCCTTCAGCCGCCTGGAGCACTACAGCGTTATCGACTTCTTCTTGAGCGAGACCGCCCGCTACGCAGACATCGTGCTGCCCGGTTCGCTGCATGAGGAGGACGAAGGCACCTCAACCAGCGCGGAGGGGCGAGTGATCCGACTTCGGAAGGCCGTTGACCCACCGGGCGAGGCCAGAGTGGATTGGCACATTCTGCTCGATCTGGCGAAGCGTCTCGACAAGGGCGAGTACTTCCCCTACAAATGCGCCGAGGACATGTTCAATGAGCTTCGGGTCGCGTCCCATGGCGGCACCGCGGACTACTAAGGCATCACCTACGATCGCATTGAGAAGGAGAACGGCGTTTTCTGGCCCTGCCCCGAGATCGGGCATCCGGGCACGCCGAGGCTATTCGAGGATCAGCAGTTCTACACGC
This sequence comes from Chthonomonadales bacterium, assembly GCA_038218705.1. GTDB lineage: Bacteria > Armatimonadota > Chthonomonadetes > Chthonomonadales > Chthonomonadaceae > JBBRJW01. Next base: position 8,493 of record JBBRJW010000005.1, read on the forward strand.
CCGACAAGAAGGCGCACTTTAACGCTGTGGAGTTCCGGCCGCCAGCCGAGGTTCCCGACGAAGCGTACCCGACAGTGCTCACTACTGGGCGCGTGATCAGCCAGTACCTGAGCGGCACACAGACGCGACGAATCGGCGGTCTGGTCAATCAGTACCCGGAGCCGCTCGTGGAGATTCACCCGGACTTCGCGGCCCAACTGGGCGTGCAGTCCGGCGACTACGTGCAGGTGGAGACGCGGAGGGGGCAGGTACGACTCAAGGCGACGGTGGTCAGCACGATCCGTGAGGACACGGTCTTCATCCCGTACCACTGGGCGGACGAGCAGTCTGCAAATCTGCTGACCAATCCGGTGCTCGATCCGGTATCGAAGATCCCGGAGTTCAAGGCGTGCGCATGCCGGCTCATGAAGGCGAGCGCCATTGATGCCGAAGTGATGGAATAGGGGAACTGAGGGGCTATCGGCGGCAGGCGGCAGGATCCTGCTGCCTGCCCGGCCGAGCCTTCCGACCCATTAGTGCGCCCCCTTTCCCCCTGGCGCGGAGCCAATCCATCGGCTGCTTAGGCGCACTATTTCACGCGCCTGGCTGCTCGCAGACCGTCAGGCTTGCGCCGAGAGCTAGGGCCTGCGCCAGCTCCGCCGACTGGCTGGGCCATGAGGGGAGGACGGCATATCTCACGCCGTTTGTAAAGCGGAGACGAAGTGGGGCCCGTGAAAGCGATGCTTTCACGGGCCTCTTTTTGCTGTTGGCGGAGCTGAGGGTTCCTACCGCGCTTTCGCGTACGCCATGTTGTTGGCGGTGCTCGGGAACCAGTAGGTCACCTCCGGCACGTTGTGCTTGAGCCGGTCGACCAGCTCAACCCCCTGCATCAGGCTGTGATCCTGGTTGCTCACCTCGTACTTCCAGCCGCCGAATCGGCCGCGGGAGTAGATGCTGAGCTTCTCCAGCTCCGGGTGCAGCGCGTTAAGCGCCGCGTCTCGCCCTAGCGCGGGAGTAGGATATCCGTAGTGGGCGCGATAGGACCAGGTGGAGAGGACGTCGTGCGACTTGTTGATGAGATGCGTCGCAAGCATTCCCTCAATGGTCTCATCGACCAGCTTCTCCTGGTTTACCGGCTTATGTGGCGATTCGGAGACCTCGGCCATGAGCGACCACTGTCTATTGATGTCCGGAACGTTGTTCGGCGAGTAGTTGCTGAACACCGTTACCCTGTAGAACGGGCAATTCCCCTCTGGAAAGTACATCCAGCACTTCTTGGAGAGCGTCTCCGCTGGCTTGCCAGACAGTCCGACCCCGATAATGTTGCTGGTGCTGTACTTGAGCCGGGAGGCCGGCTCCTTCAAATGACCAAGCTCAGCGATGTCGACCAGACGATCGATCGGAAGGGTGGAGATCAGCACATCGTATGCCTCAATTGCCCCGTCGGCAAACGAAATCGTTTTCGACGCCGCGTCCACGCCCGCGACCTCGCGATTGAGGGCGATCTTTTCCCGGCCGACGAGGTCCGCTACTCCCTCCCAGATTGCGCCCGTGCCGCCCCGTACAGGGAACTGGAAAGTGTTGTTGGGCCCCCATGATAGATCGTCTTTTTCATGAAGCACGTTGTAGAGCACGCGCTCCAGGTCGGTGACGGCCACTCGCTCGCCGATCCAGTTGTAGTCCATCTCCTCGCCGGGGTACGCCCAGACCTTGAAGTTGTAGGGCACCATGAAGATGTCCGCCAGGCCCGCGCCGAAAGTGGCGTCGATCCACTCGCGGAAGTTCCTGGGCTTGCCCTGAAAGGGCTTCTTGTAGAGCTCGATGAGGCCCTGCAGGCATTTCCAGCGTGTCTCCGGCCGAAGGTGCCGGATGTTGTTCTGGAAAGGATAGGGCACAAACTTCCCCTCGATCCAGACCCAGCTCTCCCGTTCGTGCATCAGCCAGTTCTGTGCAAGCGCGCGGGCCATCAAATCGTCGAAATAGCGATAGTGCGAGAACTGCACATGTCCGCCGATGTCCCACACGAATCCCTGTTCGTCGGTATACGATGCAGCGAGTCCGCCCACGTTGCCGGACCGGTCGTAGATCTGGAAGTTGTCGTGCCCCAGTTCCTGCAGCCGGTAGGCTGCCCCGAGGCCGGTTGGGCCGGCCCCGAGGATGACTACCCTCTGCTCCGGGGTAAGAATGGACTGCATCTCTACTCTCCCCCAGCGATGGAATTGACGCGACCGCTGCGATGGCCAGCGCCGCTCGGGAGCCCTTCGAGCCGCTGTATCTGGACCTGAGCTCGACCGACCGAAGTATGGGCCCACTCCTCTTCCATCAGAGTATTCATGTTTTCGGCGATGACATCCCACGCCTGCTCGGCGAGGATCTTCTCCTCCCGCCGCCGCTTTCGCGCGCGCTCCGCAGCGGGCTCCGCCAGCGCTGCGTCGATCTGCCGAATGAAGCTCTCCGGGTCGTCCGCGAGAAAGACAATGTCGCTATAGAACCGCTCCACATCCTTGATAGGCGTTGAGACGATAGGTCGGTTGGTCGCCATATACTCCAGCGTCTTCGTTGGGCTGATGAATTTGGTCGCCTCGTTGATGGCGAACGGCATTAGACAGACGTCAGATCCCTTCAGAATCCGCGGCAGGTCAGCGTACTGCTGCTGCCCGGGATAGTGGAGGTTCGGCGCTTTGGGAAGCGCTGCCGGGTCGACCTTCACCACGGGGCCACACATCAGGAACTGGACATCCGGCCGGGCCTTCGCCATCGCCTCGACAATGCTGTAGTCGAGGCGCTCGTCAATCACGCCGATGTAGGTCGCCCTGGGACCAGGAATGGCTCGCATCCACTCGGGCACCTCGGTCGCCGGCTCGCAAGCCTTTGCGTAGTGGACACTGTCGACGCCACTCGCAAAGAGGTGCGTGTTCGGGTTCAGGTGCTTCTTCGAGTCGTAGAGGCTCGCTCCGCCCGTGAAGACCACAGCGGACTGCGATATGAGCCGGAGCTCCCGCTCTCGCTGCCCTTCAGGGGCGAACTTGAAGTTTGCCAGTTCATCCATCACGTCGTACACCAGCATCTCGGGCTTCACGACCTCGACCAGGAATTCCGGGGTCGGCGTGTAGAACCAGAGCGCAGTGTGCCGGAACCGGAAGGCCTTGAGCGTATCCGTGACCTGCTGAGCGATGAGATCGCGGCAGGGCCAGAGCCAGCAAGGAACTCCCGCGCAATCTGCCTCCGGAACCTGCGGCGTGAGCACCAGAACGTTTGGCGCGACCTCTTCAACGATGGCGCAGGGAGCGGTATCTTCAGCTCCGCAGAAAACGGGCTCCTCGATGAAGAGCACGCGCCGGTTGTTCGCGAGCCGAGAGATTAGCTGCTGCGGGCGCTGCCAGACGAAGCTCCAGCGGAGGTGAGAGGCGACAATTAGATCGAAGCGGGTGGACATGGTGGATACTCCTTCCCGAGAGTCCTGCAAGTTGGGCGCGCGCGGCCCGGATACCAGAAAACCAATCACTCCAAGCGGGGCAGGCCCGCCATGGGCGAGATCCCGAACGGCGCTGATCGGCTGGCTTTCAGTAAATCGCATCATATCACGCAAGAGAGTTTGCGGTCAGAACTGCGAGAGTTCGCCGAAGGCAGGGGGCGCTGCCGAACGGAACAAACGTAGTCACGCAGATGTCTTACTCAAGGCCAGGGCGCGTAAGGCCCAGAGAGCCGGGGTTGCAATTGGTATGCGTGGAGGACGGTGATAACAGCGGCTTTGTTCCCGATCTGTGGTCGCTTTCGAGCTCCGTCCGAGGCGCGATAGAATTAAGACGCGGATTAGCGAAACATCACCGTGCAGTGGAGAGGAGTAGCGGGTCGGGGGGACGGATGTGCGGCTAGAACGAGTAGTGCGCACGGAATGTGACCAGGGATACGGGTCCACGGTCGAGATTGCAGCCGGGATGGGCGATCCACTGCCAGCCGGCCGTGAGCGCCAAAGACTTAGAAGATTGGAGCGCGTAGTAGGTTTCCATGACGCTCTTACCGCCGTAGTGAAGCGCGCCGTCACTGAGCGTGAGGCCTGGCCGCTTGCGGCCAGATAGCCGCGACGGACGTCGCTGAGTTCCTCGTGGGCGACCGCCCTCCCCTCACGGTCGTCCGGTCGCTTTCAACGCACGCCGGAGCACTGACTTCCGAAGGCGAAGGCACGGTCTGCCTCTGTAAAGCTGTCACCCCTCCGGTTGATTCGTGGGCACTGTCCAGCACCCCCTGCAGTCCCGGGCATAATCCGAAAGTGTCCGAGGGAAGTGGCCCAGGAGCTGTTCGAGATCCGGGGTTACTTCGGCCGATAGATTGTGCCTCACCACATAGTAGAGCACCTGCTGTACCGCGATGAAGCTGCGGGCCAGGCCTCGCGCTTCGAGGCGGCAGGCATACTGACGGGGCGACGGGTTTGCGTAGTGGATGGGTCGTCCCACGGCAGCCGATATCAGTTCTGCCACTTGCCAGTAGTCCAGCGCCTCTGGGCCGGTCAGCGTGTACGCCTGGCCAATGTGAGCCTCGTCCGAGAAGACCTCCCCGGCGGCGTCGCCAATATCCCGAACGTCGACAAAGGCGGTGCGTCCGTGCCCGGCCGGCAGGTAGATCTCGCTCTGGTCCGCGATCTCTTCTCGATAGAACGTGTTCAGATTCTGCATGAAGAAGTTCGGCCGGAGCATGGTGGCCGGCGCGCCGATCTCTCTGAGGTACTCCTCAACCTTGAAGTGCGGCGTAAAGCGGTTACGCTCGACACCCTGCAGCGATAGGAAGACAACATGCTGCACTCCGGCCGAGAGCGCCCGATCGATAACCGGAAAGAGGTAACGCTTTACCGCTGCAATCTTGGGCGGTCGCAAGAGAAAGAGGCCATCCACGCCTTCGAGCGCCTTATCGACGCTTGCAAGGTCAGCGAAATCGAAGTGTGCCACCTCCACGCTCTGCGGGGGTGCAGCGCTCTCAGGATTACGTACCGCTGCACGCACCGGGATGCCGCGAGTGACCAGCGCGCGCACCACCTCGGCCCCAACGTTGCCATTTGCGCCGGTAACCAGTATCCGATTTCGCTGCGTCATCCCTTCGGAATCTCCTGGCCTACATACTGAAAGCGGGGCACCTCGCCCGCTCTGGTTGGCACGTTCTCGCAGAACATCGCGGCGGGGCGGACCCATAGGTGCGGTCCCGGCGACTGGCTCAGGGCCACGTAGACCACGAGCCTCTCCTCCGTCTCGGAGTGTGCCGCAGTGCCAAGAACCAGGTAGTAGTTTCCCTTGTAGTGCCGGTAGATGCCCGGCATCACGTCTGCTTCCACGTCGCGCACCTCCTGCTGCCATTGGCCTGCTGAAACCTGCCCATTTTGGCGCTCGTAGTGCCAGCGGGCGGACCACCGATCGCCCGGGAGGCGCTCATGCGCATCGGATCGCTCCGTTTCTCTTCCCGCGGGTACATTCGCGCGCTTGCCGTGTGGACCATTGTGAGCACCGGGCTCGTCGTGGCGCTCAATATGAACCCGGCTCACCCCAATGTTCGCGCAACGCTTCTGATGGCCAGTGGACTGGTTCTCTTCTGGGTGATACTCGGCGGCCTGCTGAC
>JBBRJW010000006.1:0-13489 GCA_038218705.1 Chthonomonadales bacterium
TGGCGCCGGAGGCCTTGATGGCCACCGCGGAGGCCATCAGCTGGGCCCGCGTCTCGATTGAGCAGGGTCCCGCCATGGCGATGACCTGCTTACCGCCAAACTCGACGTCCTTCACTTTGACGATGGTATCGGCGCGGCGGAACTCGCGGGATGCAAGCTTGTATGGGCGGGTCATCTGGATCGTGTGATCCACGCCAGGGAGCGAGGAGAGAGCCTGAGTGAGGGGCTCGCGCAGGGCGGGTGGGATTACGCTGGCAACGCCAATCGCAACATGCTCGCTGCCCTGAATCCGGATAGCCTTGAGCTCCCGACTCTCGATATGCTCGATCACGCCTTCGATCTGTTCCGCCGTGGCGTCGGCGTTCATCAGAACCATCATTGTACTGAGCTTTCCTTCTTTTCGGTGGGGCGTAAGCCCTGTCATAAAGCCCATTATACACCGAAGTAGCCGGTCGAGGCGCGTTCCGGCTGCCGCCATCCCGGAATCGGCCCTCCGCGCAGTGTGCAGGGAGCAGAATTGCCCGGTATGCCGTATCAATAGAGGAGCGGGAAAACAAGCGGGCGGACAGGTCTGCGTGTTCGATCCGGCGAAATGGTGGCCGATATGGCGCGCAGGTAAAATGGGCGCTCAGAAAAGCAGGGGGATGCGACGTTATGGAGATCGGAATCGTTGGGCTGGGGCGCATGGGCGGCAACATGGCGGAGCGCCTGGTTCGGGCTGGCCACCGTGTGGTTGGCTCGGATCCCTCCACCGAGGCGCGGGACCGAGTCATCGCCTTTGGCGCGGAGGCTGCCTTTTCCGTGGAAGAGATGATCGGAAAGCTAACGCAGAGTCCGAAGGTGATTTGGTGTATGGTTCCAGCGGGCAAGGTCACCGAGAATGTTCTCTTCGAAGCCGCTGATAGGCTGAACCCCGGTGACATCATCATCGACGGGGGGAACTCGCGCTTCTCCGAATCCGTTCGACACTACAACGACCTGAAGGCGAGGCGTATTCAATTTCTGGATGCCGGAACCAGTGGCGGCATCTGGGGACTCACCGAAGGGTACTGCCTGATGGTGGGTGGCGATAAGGAGGCATTCGACGCTGTTGAGCCGCTGCTGAGCGCTCTCGCACCAGAGAATGGGCTGCTCCACACAGGCGCTGCCGGCTCAGGCCACTACGTGAAGATGGTGCACAATGGCATCGAATATGCGCTGATGCAGTCCTATGCCGAGGGCCTGGAGATCCTGCAGGCATCGCCCTACCCGGATCTCGACCTCCACCAGGTCTGCGACCTCTGGCGTCACGGGAGCGTTATCCGCTCCTGGCTTCTCGACCTCGCCGCCGACGCGCTGAAGGACGATCCGAACCTCGACAACATTACGGGCTTCGTGGAGGACTCCGGCGAGGGCCGATGGACCGTGCAGGAGTCGATTGAGCACTCGGTTCCGGCCCCGGTGATTGCGCTCTCGCTCTACCTCCGATTCAGATCCCGACAGCAGGATAGCTTCAGCGCGAAGGTGCTGGCCGCACTCCGAAACGAGTTTGGCGGTCATGCCGTGCATCACAAGACTCTGGAAGGCCCACACGTTCCGGGCCGCGAGGCTGCGGGCGCGGAGAGGACGCATCCACGCTCCGACCTCTGATTGGCAGATCTACCACGCACTGCTCCACACGCCAGACGGCCCGCCATCTCATATATGAGATGGCGGGCCGTTTGCCCTCCGGGGGCTCGAACCCTACTTTCTGTCGGAAGCGAGGGCAGCTTCTACTTCCTTGATCGCATTCTGAGTGAGGTCGAGGGCCTTCTCGCGATGGCCGCCGAAGTCATGTGCCGCGTGCTGAAGCGAGTTCGCCGCCGTGTGGAGCTGGCGGAGCGCCTGGCGCAGCTCAGGATGGCGCTCGTTCCTCTCATGGCCTGGGCGACCCGCGACCGGGGCGCCGGCCTGTGCGGTGACTCCGTAGGTAACGCCCGAAACGATGAGGGTGGCGAGGCCGGCGATTGCAAGCATTCGGGACTTCATTGTGCTGGTTTCCTTTTCTGGCCCCTTAGCAGCTCTGGCATCAGGAGCATAGTTGGTTGGACTTCCGATATTCAAGAGGCACGATGCCGGAGAGATCGGTTCCCTCAGTCTGGCGGATTGTCTGAACGGCTCCGTGCGTCTCTGGTACTCTTGACGCGGCCCTCTTGAGTTTGTTCAGTCCGAACTATCAGGTTTTTTGTCCTGCAATCGTCTGAAGTGCGTCGCGATTGATTGATTGCCTGTCACTTCTACGGGAAACGGTGTCGGTGGCAGTGATGTGCCGCAGCCTGCTGCACATTCCGCCGGTGGAACGTACCATCATGTGGGTCGATTCGCCCGGCCGTATCACCACTTAAGGAGCAGCAGCACTATGGCAACCGAGACCGCTCTTGCCGGCGATCACACCCTACCCCCGTGCGCCTTCGTGCTCTTCGGCGCGACCGGCGATCTCACGCGCCGCAAGATCATCCCGGCCCTCTTCAGCCTGGCCATCCAGGGCAGACTCCCGGAGTCGTTCGTTATCGTCGCCTTCGCTCGCCGGGACAAGACCGACGCTTCCTTCCGCAGTGAGCTGCGCGACTCCGTCACGAAACTCGCAGCACATCTCGACGTGAGCGGCGGAGTGTGGGACGCGTTTGCGGAGAAGATCTTCTACCTGCGATCCAACCTCGACGATGCAGAGGGCTACCGCCGCCTGAGTGAGCGGCTCGATAGCCTCGACGCCGAGCACGATCTGGGTGGCCGTCGGCTCTACTACCTTGCAACGCCCCCGGACAATTTTCGCGGAGTCATCGGGCAGCTTGGCGCGGCCGGTCTTGCCCGCCCGGACGATCGCGAGTCGTGGACGCGGATTGTCGTAGAGAAGCCGTTTGGGATCGATTTCGCTTCGGCTCGCGAGCTGAACCAGGAGCTGGGCCGCGTGTTTCGGGAGGATCAGATCTTCCGGATCGATCACTATCTTGGCAAGGAGACCGTCCAGAACATCCTGGTGCTCCGTTTCGCGAACCAGATATTCGAGCCGCTCTGGAATCAAAAATACATCGATAATGTACAGATCATGGCTGCCGAAACCCTGGGAGTAGAGGGACGCGGAGGGTATTTCGAAGAGGCTGGCACTACCCGGGACATTGTGCAGAACCACGCCCTTCAGGTTCTGACCCTGATAGCAATGGAGCCGCCGATCGCTCTGGACGCAGACGCCATCCGTGATGAGAAGGTGAAGGTGCTGCGCTCGATACAGCCTTTCACACCGGAGGAGGTGGCGCTCTGGACGGTGCGGGGGCAATATGGGCCGGGAGAGGTGGAGGGAGAGAGCGTTCCGGGCTACCGGGAAGAAGAGGGCGTGGACCCGCGATCCGAGACGGAGACGTTCGCAGCCTTCAAGTTTCAGATCAACAACTGGCGATGGTCGGGAGTGCCGTTTTACGTGCAGGCAGGCAAGCGGATGCCGCGGCGCGTGACCGAGGTCAAGATCCAGTTCAAGGCAGTGCCAGACGTGCTCTTCGCGCGCGCCTATAGCGGCGTACAGCCGAACATGCTGACCCTCCGCATCCAGCCCGACGAAGGCGCTTCCCTCGAGATCGGCAGCAAGGAGCCTGGCCCAGAGATGCGAATCCATCCGGTGCGGATGGATTTCGAGTACGGCGCGTCGTTTAAATCGCCCATTCGGGACGCTTACGAGCGCCTTCTGCTCGATGCCGCCCGCGGGGACGCATCGCTCTTTGCCCGAAACGACGAGGTCGAGGCGGCATGGGGTCTGATCACTCCTATTCTGGATGCCTGGCGGGAGCTCTCCTGCCCGCTGTTTCCAAACTATTCGTCCGGCTCCTGGGGCCCAGAGGCTGCATGCGCCCTCCTCACCGGTGGGCGCGCATGGCATCTTCCGCAATAATCTGTCGAGATGCCAGAAACGGACGACGCGCACGCAGGCGCACGCACTGCACTGAAAGGCAGGCTACATGGAGTATCCGTCATCCTATCCTGGCAACATTGCGGGCGAGTAACGCTTTTTTCGCAAAATGCCGAATTTTGGCAGGAGAACGGACGTCTGATCGCGAACCATCCTCGGCGAGCGACCGACTTTATGGAAGGTCGATCCGCCGCGGGGGATGCAGAGCAAATGGCCATTCAGTGGGTCTTTTTCGATATCGGCGACGTCCTCTTTTCGGAGGACGCGCCCCACGAGCTATTACTTCACTCGTATTTGCTGGCGCTCCGGCGTCATGGAGTCAATGTCTCCTGGGACAGCTATCGTGCTCACATCGTCGGGCATGCGCGCATCGATCCAGCCAGTGCGATCGAAACGGTTGGGCGCTCGTATGCGAGCAGTGAGCTGCTCTGGAGTGAGATCGACCGGGACGCGCGCCGTTCATTTCGACAGATGCATGGGGAGAGGCCTTACGGACTCTTGCTGGACGGAATCTCCGCGGTGCTGGCGCGACTCCGGCCTCGCTATCGCCTGGGAATTGTAGCCAATCAGCCGCTCGAGGTGCTTCCGATGCTGGACGAATACGGCATCGGCCCGCTCTTCGAGGTCAAAGTGCTCGACCGGGCCGTCGGGGTTGCCAAGCCCGACCCTGCGATCTTTCGTGAGGCGCTTCGTCTCGCGGGGTGCGCTCCGGAAGAGGCGATCATGGTCGGGGATCGAATTGATAACGATATTGTGCCCGCGAAGGCCGTCGGAATGATTACCGTTCGGTTTCAGCGCGGCGTGCTCTACTCCCATCGGGAGCCAGTCACAGAGGAAGAGACCCCACACCGCACAGTGCGGGCTGCCACCCGCATATACGCGGAAGTGAGCCGCCTCAGCTACGAGCGCGCATAATGGGTATGCCGGTTCAGCCCGCTGGCTTTCGGCGGGCTTCCAGCTCCTCCCAACGGGCAAAGCATCGAGCTACCCGGGCCTCCGCATCCTGCACGGCTCTCCAAGCCGCATCCATCTTCAGGTGATCTGCCGCAACCTCCGGGTCCGCGAGCCGTGCCTGGCACGCCTCCACTTCGCTCTCCGCCGCCAGAATCGTCTCCTCCATGCAGTCGAGCTCCCGCATCTCTGCCGTGGAGAGACGGCGCCCCGGACCTGGAGCAGACTTGGCGGGTTTCGATTGCGCTTCGCGCCGCTTCTCCGGTTCCGATGATCTCTTCTCAGACGCCTCCCACTGCGCATAATCGGCGAACCAGGAGACCGTACCATCTCCGTTCAGCGAGAGAAGCTCCGTTGAGACCGAGTCGAGCATGTACCGGTCGTGGGTCACAAGCACAACCGCACCCGGGAAGTCCAGCAGGCTCTCTTCCAATACCTCCATCGACGCGAGGTCCAGGTCGTTTGTCGGCTCGTCGAGAATCAGCACGTCTGCCGGCTTCAGCATCAGGTTTGCGATAAGAATACGCGCCTGCTCCCCGCCGGAGAGGCCGCCAACCTGCATTTCGAGCTCCTCGGAACGAAAGAGAAACCGCCGCGCCCAGCCCGCCACATGTATGAACCGGCCCCGATACTCTACATTGTCGCCATTTGGGCAGAGCGCATCCCGAAGCGAGATCGACCGATCGAGCGCGGCCCGGTTCTGGTCGAAGAGCACGGTCCTTAAGGCCGGCGCGCGGCGCACCGTGCCCGCGTCTACCTCGAGCTCACCGGTGAGGAGCCGGATCAGCGTCGTCTTCCCGCTGCCATTTGCGCCGAGAAGCCCGATTCGCCGGCCCGGCGAGAGTACAAGGTCGAGATCGCGGAAGAGGAGACGGCCACCCAGGCTCTTCGAGAGCTGCTTCGCAACCAGCAGCTCCCTGGTACGCCGGTCGCTGGATGAGAATTCGATGCCGACACTCCGGTCCTGCTGATCGTTACGGTACTTAACGTCGGCGAGCTCTCCGATCATGCGGTGCGCCTGCTGGATACGGGCCTCCGCCTTGGTGGTCCTCGCCTGCGGGCCGCGCCTGAGCCATTCGATCTCGCGCTTCACTTTGCCTTCGAGCGCATGCTCCTCGTGTGCCTGGGCTGCCAGAAACGCCTCTTTGCGCATCAGGTAGTCGCTGTAGCGGCCCTCTACGCTCAAATACCCCTCGGGGTAGACGCGGTTGAGCTCGACAATGCGATTCGTCACGTTTTCGAGGAAGTACCGATCGTGGGAGATCAGTACGAAGGCAAAGTCCGCAGTTCGCAGGAGCTCCTCCAGCCAGAGAACGCCCTGCAGATCCAGATGGTTGGTCGGCTCATCCAGCATCAGCATCTCCGGCCGGCGCGCCAGTGCCCTGGCCAGAGCCAATCGTTTCTTCCACCCTCCGGAGAGGCTGTCCACGCGGAAAGACTCGTCCTGCAGGCCGGTCTTCGCCATAACGATCGCCTTCTGGGCGGTGCGCTCGTAGTCCTCCAGCCGATCCCCGCCCATCGCAGCGTCGAGAACCGCGCCAACCGTCTCGCCCTCAGGAAAGGTATCCTCCTGCGCCAGGTAGACCATGCGCAGGTCGCGCCGCCGCACCACTTCCCCGCGGTCCGGCGTCTCCTCGCCCACGAGGAGCTTCATCAGCGTCGACTTCCCTGCGCCATTAGGACCGATCAGTCCCATCTTCTCGCCCTGGTTTATCCCCATGGAGAGGTCGACAAAAAGCGGCCGAGCGCCAAAGGACTTTCCAAGAGACTGCACACTCACCAGCGTAGCCATGACCATGTACCCGGAGACCCTTCCCAATAACGAGGGCGGCACGCGAGATCGCGTGCCGCCCTACAGTGTACCTTAAGCCCCGTTTGCCCACGGAAGCGCTATTTTATCGGCTCGTTCGGCACCTGATCGGCCTCCGAAATCGGCTTCAGGTTCATGACCTGATCCTTGCTGATCTTATAGGTGACGCGGATAATCCGCACTGGCTGCGCATGGTCGGGCCAGGGCATGGATTTGCCATCCCAAACCGGCCCGGCAGACGCTCCCTGTCCTTCGATCAGCTTGGTTCCAAGAAGCTTGGGCCGCGCGTCGAGCATCACGTGCTGAGGGTTGATGTCTGTCAGGCCCTCGCCGCTCCATCCCTGTCGGTCCTGCAGATGGGGCGACGTTCCACGAGGATTGAACCCGAGCGTCACCCGGTAGTAGGGCTGGCTGAAGTTGTACATCTTCGGGTCCTTGGACATATCGAGTTCGCGCTCAAAGTGATTCTTTCGCTCTGAGAGCGCGTCAACGAGGATCGTCTGCGTCTGATCGACCTCAAAGCGGGCATTGTGCTCGATCGATGTCGTATTTCGATCCTTGAAGTCCCAGTCCGTAATCCGAACGTCTATGCGAGCGCCGTCGGCAGCATTGAACTGGCCCGAGATCTTGAAAACTCGCGGACGGACAACCTCGACCTTCGGAACAAACGCACAATCCCAGGGCCGGGGAGTCTGGTCGCCAGTCGGCGGCGGAAGGAGCACGAACGGGTACTTCGTCGGGTTGATGGCATCGTGCCCGGTGGTCGTGTAGCGGTTGTGCCATCGCTGGAGGGTCTCATCGTAGTTATGATGCTCCGCGGCCGAGAGCTGCTTCAGGCTGTAGTCGGTGGGCTTGGCCGCAAGATCGGCTGAGCTGCGCTTCATTGCCGCCTTCCACTGCATCAGGGCTTCTGGAATGCGGCCCTCTTTCTCGTATGTATGCGCCAGAATATGCAGCGTCTTCAGGGGCGATGCATAGGGATAGTCGTCGCTCCCCTTCACTCCGGTCTCGTCGCCGTGCGGGCCCTTGATCGCTGAGAGAAACGCAGTCTCCGCGGTGTTATAGTCTTTGATCTTGTCGTAGTTCTGCCAACCCTTTTCGAACTTGATATCAGGAATATTCGGGTTGTTCACGATGCCTTCATCGAGAAGAGCCTGAGAGGGCGCCAGGTAGCGGCGATCCGAGCGCTCGTTCGCATCGGTGAAGTTATAGGAGAGGTGCCATGAGCCGGTTACGTAGACATTCTCAGCGTGCGGATCGAGCCAGGTGATGAGGCGCACGAGCGGCAAAATAGCGTCGTAGTCGCCGCTATGGAAGAACTCGTCGCATCTTACCCAGAGCAGACCGGCGGCCGCCTCACGAAAGCCGAGTAGCGGCAGCAGCAGAAACTCACTGTTAAGCCCCTCGGCACTCGCCCTGCCGAGGCTCGCCTCGCCTACGTGGTACTGTCTTGCGATCGGATCGATCTGGCCCTGCAGCAGAGCCGCTCCCGCCAGAAATAGGGCGCAGAGGCCGAGCCCGATCGTTCGCCGTGTCTGCACAACCTTAGGATACAGTTTCGCAATGTTCGCCATGGAGGTGCTTCCTTATACTTCGCGGCGATCGAAGATGATGATCGCCATAACCAGCAGCACGGCGGAGTAGATAATGGCGTAGATGATATTCATCCGGATGAACGCGCCCTCGTTTTGAATGTCGATTGTGGGGTGGATGATCGCGTTCTGGATGTTGAAGTTGCCGAAGTTCGGCAGCAGGTAGTGGATGATGTTGCCGACAAAGCGGGTGATCGGCACACGGCTGGTAGTGAGCGACTCGGTGACGGTGCTCAGGTTGCCAACGATGAAGATGCCGAACGACATAAAGAAGTTGAGCACCGGCGTGGCAAAGGTCGAAAAGAAGATCGTCATGGCCGCAAGCAGCATCATCTGGAAGAACGTGAGCACGACGCCCTTCACCATCTCCGGTGGGAAGCGCCCTTCCTGAATCTTGATCATGAGCAGGAAGACGATGCCCATCGCTGCGATGTTAATGAAGACCGTGGCAAAGCCGCCGAGGAACTTGCCAAGCACAAACTCCAGGCGTTGAACAGGCTTCGAGAGCACCGTGTAGATGGTGCGGCGCTCGATCTCGACCGGTATGAGGTAGATGCAGGTAACGATGGTGATGAAGAGTCCGGCAAGCAGGATAGCCGCGAGTCCCAGGCTGCGGAGAACCGTCGTGCTATCCTTGGGGCTCAGAAAGCCGAAAACCGGGCCCAGGGTGATAAGAAAAACGCCGCAGATGAGAAAGACCCACATGACGCGCCGACGGAGCGCTTCACGCACTGTCTGCCGGGCGATGGCAAGAACAACCATAATCCGCAAACCTCCTCGTTCCGGACCGCTCCGGAAGCGATAGCATCGAGATCCTGGGCAAATCCGACCGCGCTGACGCAGAGCTGCGTCGGGCAACTGCTCTCAGGCGCCCTCTTCGTTGCGAACGGTCTCGACAAAGACATCTTCCAGGGTGCGCCGGTGTGGGACGATCGAGACGATACGGCCCTTGGAGCCCCGCACAAGGTCGATTACCGCGCCAATCTTCTCCTCGTCGTCCGCTTCCAGACGAAGCGTGTCGTCGCCGGAACGCTCTGGAGTGAGATTGAGCGCCTGCAGCTTGGCGAAGAGGCCATTGGCGACGGCAGAGCCCTGAACGGTGACGGTCGTTCGCTCGCCTGCAACCAGCTCAGCGATCTTGCCAGTGCGCAGCAGCTTGCCGCGGTGGATAATTGCCACGCGGGAGCAGATGAGCTCTACATCGGCCAGCTGATGGGAGGAGAGGAAGACGGTCTTGCCCTCGTCCTTCAGGCTCGCGACAATGTCGCGAAGCTCGGCATGGGCAATCGGATCGAGACCAGAGGTCGGCTCATCCAGAAACAACACCTTGGGATCGTTGATGAGCGCCTGAGCAATACCCGTTCGCTGCCGCATCCCTTTGGAGTAACCACGAATGTTCCGCTTCCACGCGTCCGGCTGAAGGCGAACCTTCTCCAGGCAGATTTTTACGCGTCGACTGCGCTCGGGCTCGGGGATTCGGAAGAGGCGCGCATAAAAGTCCAGGATGTCCCACCCCGACATGGAGTCGTAGAAGTAGGTCTCTTCGGGCAGATAGGCGACCTCGTTCTTAACGAGGTTATCGCCCATCGGCTTGCCAAGAATGGTAGCGTCACCGCCGGTCGGGAAGATGAGCCCGAGCAGCATTTTGATCGTGGTTGTCTTGCCGGCGCCGTTGCGGCCCAGAAATCCGAAGATCTCGCCCTCCTCCACGTCGAGCGTGAGGTTATTGACGGCGATGACTTCCTGCTTCTGCCAGACATCCACGTACTTTTTGGTGAGGCCCTGGATGGAGATCGCAGCAGCCATGCGTGGGGTGTTCCTTCCTCCGCCTCCCGAGGGGGACGAATGGGTTCTAATGGTGAAATGAGAGCGCGTGCGGTAGCGGTGCGGAAGCCCGAATTGGGCACACCACGCCGGGGCTTAGTATACCACCTGGCTCGCTCGTTTCAACCGCAAGCAGGGCAGGCCCAAACACTCGTACGGGCGATTGGGCAGGCTTCGTCACACCAACGGGCCGCGCTCGTGGATTTTTTTCCGGGAACAAAGAGCGAGTCGTTGCCAGGTCGCCCTCTGATCGGGAACAACTAAGTCGAGCGATGAGACACAGGGTGGTGGGAACCTTCAGCCCGCCATTGACCGTCGTATGGCGCGGGGTTGAGCCCCATTACATAATCAAAACGAGGTAGACGGTGATGCGACTAATTCAGGCCGGCGTGGGCGGCTTCGGTGGAAGCTGGCTCTGGGCCGTTAAGCAGTGCGATAATTTCGAGCACGTGGCACTGGTCGATCCTAATCCAGATGCTCTGCGCGATGCGGGCGAACAGGTTGGTGTTCCGCCGGAACAGCAGTTTGGCAGTCTGGAGGCTGCGCTTGCCAGCGTTGAGGCGGACGGACTGATTAATGTCACGCCAGCGGCTCTTCACGAATCTACGACTCTGGAGGCGATTTCGGCCGGGCTGCACGTTCTCGTCGAGAAGCCGATCTCCGATACTATGGAGAGCGCGCGCCGTATGGTGCGAGCCGCCGACCAGCGCGGGCGCACATTGATGGTAACCCAGCAGTTCCGCTACCAGGAGCAGCCCCGTCAGCTTCGCAAGATGATTGCGGAAGGCTGGATTGGCGACATCGACCATGTGGTCGTGGAGTTTCAGCTTCAGGGCCTCCTTGCCGGATGGCGAAAAGAGATGCCGCACCCATTCCTGATGGACATGGCGATCCACCACTTCGATCTCATGCGGTATCTCCTTGGGAGCAACGCAGAGAGAGTAACGGCCCGCACCTGGAATCCATCGGTGAGCAACACAAAGGGCGATAACGGCGCATTCGCGTGGATCGACTTCGAGAACGGCGTCAAGGTGAACTACTCCGGCTCCTTTGCGAGCCCGGGACAGGATACCGGCTGGAACGGCCGCTGGGTCATTACAGGCACGCGCGGATCGCTGGTCTGGAATCCGCGCGACGAGTGGGGCCCGATTCGCATAATGCGGCAGAACGCCGACCTCTCCCAGTACCAGGGGCAGCACTTCTTCACGCCACTGGCGGAGCCATGGGGTGAAGCGATCTGGCCTGAACCGATGGGCGCTACCGGGCACCACTACGATCTCTACCACTGGCGCGCCTGCATTGAGCATGGACTCGAGCCGGAGACGAGTGGCAGGGACAACCTGAATACACTGGCGCTCACCCTGGCCGCTATCGAGTCTGCAGATAGCGGTCGCACCGTGGATGTTGCCGAAGCGTTCGACCTGCCAGGCATTCGAGTCGCCTGACGCGCGTCTTCTATCCCTGCCCGCCCGGCTGGGGCGGGCAGGGATGCTGAGGACGGTTCACCAGCTCTCCGCGACTGACCCCCTCACAGCCGGGTCCACGACGCAGAGAGCGCTTATTCGATCGGCTTTCTTGAACGAGCAGAGGAACTGCAGCCGGCGGAGTGGAACGTCTCCGTCGGCGAACACGTTCCGCCGCAATCCTTCTGAAAGTCGAGTGGCCTCACCATGCCTATCCCGTCTCCATCCGTCATCGGTCTGCCTCCCGAAATTGAGAACCCCGAGTGCCTTGGTATCAACAAGGAGCCGGCGCACGCCACGCTCATGCCATATGGGAGCAGCGCCGAGGCCCTGACGTGCGACCGCCGCGCCTCCAGCTTCTGCCGCGATCTCAATGGGGACTGGCGGTTCCACTGGGTGCCCACTCCGGACCATCGGCCAACGGAGTTCTACCGGGAGGATTACGACGATTCCCGCTGGGCAACCATTCCGGTGCCGGCCAACTGGCAGGTCGAGGGGTATGGAACCCCATACTACCGAAACTGGGGTTATACCATTCAGAAGGACTTCCCCCGCGTGATGACAGAGCCGCCAGCCGAATACACGGCCCATGCGGAGCGCAATCCGGTTGGAAGCTATCGTCGCAATTTCGAAGTCCCGGCGGAGTGGTCTGGCCGGCGCATCATGGTCACGTTTGCGGGCGTGGACTCGGCCTTCTATCTCTGGATCAACGGTCGACAGGTAGGTTACAGCACCAATAGCCGCAATGCCGCGGAGTTCGACATCACAGACTTTGTGTCGTCTGGCCAGAACCTGATGGCGGTCGAGGTCTACACCTATTGCGCAGGAAGCTATCTTGAAGACCAGGACATGTGGAGGCTCAGCGGTATCTTCCGCGATGTCACTATCTGGTCCCAGCCCACCGTCCATATCCGGGACTACTTTGTTCACGCGGACCTCGACAGCGCTTATCGCGATGGCATGCTTCGAGTAGTGGCGACCGTGCGGAACAAGTCCGGCCAGCCGACACAGGCCCGGCGCCTGACGCTCACGCTTCACGATCTGTCGGGCGGCGATGTCGAAGACGGTGCGGCCTCGGTTGACCTGCCAGCTATACCGGCCGGCGAGGAGCGCCAGGTCACCATCGAGCTTGTGGTCGCCGCTCCACGCCACTGGACAGCCGAGACACCGGAGCTCTACACGGCTCTGCTGACCCTTCAGGACAGCGAGGAGAGCAGCGGCGAGATTCTGGCGTGTCGGGTGGGCTTTCGCACTATAGAAATTCGTGGCCGGCTCTTCTGCATCAATGGCGTTCCGATTAAGGTCAAAGGCGCTAATCGCCATGAGCACTGGCCCGATTCGGGCCATGTCGTGAGCGAAGAGCGAATGCGGCGAGATCTCGAAGTGCTGAAGCAGGCAAACTGCAATCACGTGCGCACCTGTCACTACTCCGATGACCCGCGCTGGTACGAGCTCTGCGACGAGTGGGGCATCTATCTCTGCGCCGAGGCGAACGTTGAGTGCCATGGATACATGAACGTACTCGACCGTGAGCCCACCTACAAGAAGGCTATCGTCGACCGCAACGTCGCAAACGTGGAGAGCTTCAAGAACCACGCGTCCGTCATTATGTGGTCGCTGGGCAATGAGTGCGGTCCTGGCGAGAACTTCGCAGCCGCCCACGACGCCATCAAGAGGATCGATCCGGACCGCCCTACCCACTTCGAGAGCTTCCCGCGTGGAGAGGGCAATCCCGCGGACGTTGACAGCCAGATGTACATGGACGCCAACGGGATCATCGCAGTCGCCCAGGATACGAAATTCACCCGGCCCTACTACTACTGCGAGTACGCGCACGCCATGAACAACTCGATGGGCTCACTCGGCGAGATGGTCGACGAGATGGACCGGTGGCCCGGAATCATGGGAGGCGCGATCTGGGAGTGGATGGATC
>JBBRJW010000007.1:0-13298 GCA_038218705.1 Chthonomonadales bacterium
ATCGCATCTGCGCGTTTCGGTGTGACCACGCACTACCTGATAAACGCGGATGAGCTTCAGATCAAAATGGCGCAGGGCGCGAAGCCCGGCGAGGGCGGCGAGCTCCCAGGCCATAAGGTCGACCGCTATATCGGCTCGATCCGCCACTCCACGCCCGGGGTCACGCTCATATCGCCGCCGCCGCACCACGACATCTACTCTATCGAGGACCTTGCCCAGCTGATCTTCGACCTGAAGAACGTCAACCCGGCCGCCCGCATCTCGGTGAAGCTCGTGGCGGAAGTGGGCGTGGGCACGGTTGCCGCCGGCGTCTCGAAGGCGCACGCCGACCACGTGCTGATCTCTGGCTACGACGGCGGAACCGGTGCATCACCGGTCTCCTCCATCAAGCACGCGGGCATTCCGTGGGAGATGGGCCTTGCGGAGACACAGCAGGTGCTCGTAAAGAACGACCTGCGCGGCCGCATCCGAGTTCAAACCGACGGACAGCTCAAGACCGGGCGCGATGTCGCCATCGCCGCGCTCCTCGGCGCTGAAGAGTTCGGCTTCTCCAGCGCACCGCTGATCGCGATGGGCTGCATCATGATGCGCGTCTGCCATCTCAACACATGCCCTGTGGGCATCGCAACCCAGGATCCGGTCCTCCGGGCCCGGTTCGCCGGCCAGCCGGAGAACGTCGTGGCGTACTTCTTCTTTGTTGCGGAAGAGGTTCGCGAGATCATGGCGGAGCTCGGCTTCCGGAACATGGATGAGATGATCGGCCGAATGGATCGCCTCGACCCGGCAGACGCGATAGACCATTGGAAGGCGAGCGGCCTCGATCTGAGCCCGCTGCTTATCATGCCCGAGGTCGGGCCCGAGGTCGCCATGCGGTGCGTGGCCAAACAGGACCATGGCCTCGAGACTGCGGTCGACTTCGAGCTCATAGAACAGGCTCGTCCTGCGCTGGAATCGGGCGAACCTGTTGTGATCAACCGACCCATCTATAACCGTAACCGAGCCGTTGGCGCAATGCTCTCAGGCAAGATTGCCGAGAAGTACGGCGCGGACTACCTGCCGGACAACAGCATTCGGATTAACTTCACGGGCAGCGCGGGGCAGTCGTTCGGCGCATTCCTCGCCGGCGGCGTTACGCTTACACTTGAAGGGGATGCAAACGACTACCTCGGCAAGGGGATGTCTGGCGGCCGGATAGTCGTCTTTCCTCCCCGGGAGTCTCCGTTCGACCCGGCAGAGAATATCCTCTGCGGCAACACCCTGCTGTACGGGGCCACGGGCGGCGAAGTCTTTCTGCGGGGCGTGGCCGGCGAGCGCTTCGGCGTACGCAACTCCGGGGCGAGCGCGGTTGTGGAAGGCGTTGGCGATCACGGCTGCGAGTACATGACCGGTGGAACGGTAGTGGTTCTGGGTCGCACAGGCCGGAACTTTGCGGCCGGCATGAGCGGCGGTGTGGCATACGTGTGGGACCCGGCCCGAGATTTCTCGCACCGCCTGAACACCAACCATGGCCTCACCGAGATCGAGCCGGTCTGTGAGCCGGCAGACCTCGCGACTCTGCGCGACCTGATCGAGAAGCACGTGGAATACACCCGGAGCGATCGCGGCGCAGCCATCCTTCGCAACTGGGAAGTGACCTCCCAGCAGTTCTTGAAGGTTGTCTCCGTTGAGTATCGCCGTGCTCAGGCGGAGCTGGCTGCCGAGAAGGCAGCCGGGGCAGCAGAGCAGCCGGAGCTGGTCGCTCCCGCCTCACACTAGTCGTACGTCCGGGCTCACTACTGCCCGATATCGGAGCCGTGGCGACCTCGCCACGGCAACAAGGACCGAAGAATCATGGCCGATCCCAAGGGATTTCTGAAGCATGGTCGCGAGCTTCCGCAGCGGCGATCCGTGGAACAGCGCAAGCAGGACTGGGTGGAGGTCTATCTCGACTTTCCCGATGAGAAGCTGCAGCGGCAGGCATCTCGCTGTATGGACTGCGGCATTCCGTTCTGCCATCAGGGCTGTCCGCTTGGCAATATCATTCCCGACTGGAACGACCTCATTTACCGGGGCCGCTGGAGGGATGCGCTTGCTGAGCTGCATGCCACCAACAACTTCCCGGAGTTTACTGGCAAGCTGTGCCCTGCGCCATGCGAGTCCTCCTGTGTGCTGGGCATAAACCAGGAGCCCGTTACCATACGCCGAATCGAAGAGAGCATCGCCATGCGAGGCTGGGCCGAGGGCTGGATCAAGCCGGAACCGCCCGAGAAGCGCACGGGCAAGCGCGTGGCGATCGTCGGCTCGGGTCCCGCCGGCCTCGCCGCGGCCCAGCAGCTCAATCGCGCAGGTCACACCGTGGTGGTGTTGGAGCGCGCCGACAAGGTCGGCGGGCTTCTCCGCTACGGCATACCGGACTTTAAGATGGAGAAGTGGGTCCTCGACCGGCGCATCTGCCAGATGGAGGCCGAGGGGATCGAATTCCGCACCGGCGTTAACGTCGGGGTGGACCTTCCCGCCGATGTGCTGCGCAAGGAGTTCGACGCGGTAGTGCTCGCCGGCGGCTCCACTCAGCCGCGCGATCTCGCCGTGCCCGGCCGCGAGTTGGATGGCGTTCACTTCGCGATGGAGTATCTGCCGCAGCAGAATCAGCGTGTTGCCGGGACCTGGTCGGACAGCCAGACCCAGATCACCGCCGAAGGGAAGAAGGTTGTCATCCTGGGCGGGGGCGACACCGGTGCAGACTGCCTGGGCACCGCCATCCGGCAGGGCGCCGCGGAGATCTTCCAGTTCGAAATCATGCCGAAGCCTCCGTCAGGCAGGGACGAGACAATGCCCTGGCCCCACTACCCGATGATACTGCGCACCTCCTCCGCACACGAGGAGGGCGGCGTGCGCGACTGGTCTGTCAATACGCGGTTCCTCTCGGGCGAGGGCGGTAAGGTTAAGAAGCTCCACGGTGTGCGCGTCGAATGGTCGCAGCCAGACGCCTCGGGCCGCCGGAAAATGGGGGAAGTCACCGGTTCCGAGTTCGAGATTGAAGCCGATCTCGTGCTCCTGGCAATGGGGTTTGTCCATCCCGAGCCAGGCGGACTTCTGCACGACCTCGGAGTGGAGCTGGATGGTCGCGGAAACGTAAAGAGCCACGCCAACTACGAGAGCGTGAACCGCCCGGGCATCTTCGCCTGTGGCGACATGCGGCGCGGCCAGTCGCTCATTGTCTGGGCGATCGCCGAAGGGCGTGAGGCGGCGCGCGGTGTCGACGTCTACTTAATGGGCGAATCGCAGCTCCCGCTCACCACCGCCGTCATCCACGCATAGTCGGCCCCGTTGAATCGAGAGGCGGAGCCTTTGCAGGCTCCGCCTCTCATACTTCCCTCCATCCCCGTCAGCCGCGTTACTGCCTTGCGTCCCCGATCGGCTACCGAATGCGGTAGATGCGGACGGCATAGGGCGGAAATGTCTCGGTGAGCTTCGCTCCGGCGAGCGATACCATGCGCTTCTCTCCCACAACCTCCGCAGTAGCACGGGCTGGCAGCCCGGCGAGCGCGATACTGGCATCCACCGGTGTATCGTGACCATTGACCGCGAAGAGGTAGGTCGCTCCGCCCTGGCGCTTCACCATCAGGTCGAGGCCAACCTGCGGAGGGGGCGCCGTCGCTCGGACGGAGCTCGCCTCTCCGCTGTTCAGCACCGGGGCAAGCGTGTGAACCTGCTGATTGACCGCGGTTACCTCTCGGAGCATCGCCGGATCGTCCAGCAGAGCATGCTCATCGAACGTCGGCGCGAACTGATGGACGAAATAGATCAGGCCGCGTGAGCCATGCACCAGCGAGAGCCAGACCTCCGCCCGCACCTGTGCAGGCGTGGGTTTGTTCGTTCCGGCAATCGCCGTGCACTCGATGCAGTTCCAGACCGGCTTTCCGCCCCCGCTCCACTGAATGAGCCGATCGACCCCCCGGGGAACGTAGAAGAGGGTGCTTCCCCCGACTGGCTCCAGTGCGCTCGTAACCGGGTAGACATCGAAGCTGATGATGTCCGCACCCTTCACATAGGTCTTGTAATCGTCGAGCTTCGAGCCGTTGCCCCGCCCGATCCACTTCTCGTTCGAGACCCCCTGCCCCAGGTTGATCATGACCGGGCGCGTGGGATCGGCGGCCCGCATCTGCTCGTACTCCGCCACCATCTTCTCGGGCGGCACGCAGGGACCGTAGTCCTTCTTGCCGGTAGCGGGGTCGGTTACCTCCTGGGCATTGTCTGGCTCATCCTGATGCATCCAGCCGACAATGATCGGATCGTCCTTGAATTTGAGCCGCTGTTCGGTGATGACAGGCATCTTCGCCGCCGTGAGCGCCGCAAGCTGCTCCGCTGTCGGTCCCTCCCAGAGACCCACATAGAGATTGAAGCCGGCAGCCTTATAGGCAGGGGCGTTGGAGGGGCTCTGGAGCCAGACGGCGATGGGGAAGTACGAGGGGTCGGACGGCGGGCCGTGCTTCCACTTGCCGTAGCCGGGCGGTGGAGCGGCGGTAGCCGCGCACGCGCTGAACAGCGCGGCCCCTGCGAGCAGCGAACCAAGCAATCGCTTCATTGAGACGCCTCCTTCACACAGGGTTTTGTGCGTGCGCCCATCATAACAAACGGGGTCCGGCATGTCAAGCAGGGCCGCGGCAGCCTACCGCTGCGGCTCTTCGGGTTCGATCTTGTCGGCCTTGCTAACGGTGACCTTCCCGATGGCATACTCAAACTCATCCGAATTGGCAATTACCAGGGCGCGAATGGGGCTCCACTTGAGATCTCGCGTGAGGAACGGCTGTGTATTGTTCCCATCTGGCCGAACACTGAGTATGCCTTCATCTTTGTCGGCCGGGATCGTCTCGGCATTGGCCACCCACCCGGAGGGAAGTCCATCCATCCGAATGGTGACGGGTCCTTTGAACGCGCCCCGCCGCGCTACCTTTACGTGGACTTCCACTGCCTTGCGCGGATGTACTTTGATCGGCTCGGGAGTGAGGATCTGGGCCGTGAAGTCCGCTTCGCCCTCGACCGCCGCAACGCACTGGCTCCTGTCGATGTAGCGTGGATTGTTCGCCAGAACGAAGAGCTCCTGCGGCGTCGCAATGACGCTCGTCTGCCCGCCCTGCCCGGACCCGGATACCTGCACGGTGATCGGCGACTCCGTGGGCTTCGCGCTCCCGGACGCGCTCAGCACGAGAAAAGCATCATTACGGTCCGGCGGAACCACTACCGGCGCGGCGCTCACCCCGGGCGGAAGGTTCTCGGCGCTCACGGTCACCTCGGCGTTGAGGTTCTCACGGCGCGTGATTACCACCTGCACATAGGCCGACATACCGGGCCGAATGGTAACGCTCGCAGGCCGCATAACCGCCTCTAGCGCGGCCTGACGAGGACGGGCTACCAGTGCGAAAACGGAGTTCGGCGCGCCATGGCCATCGCGATCCTCTACCTTCAAGGTATAGACCTTGCCGGCGTCGAGGTGCGCGCCAAAGCGATTGTCTCCCCCTGTCTCCCCGATGCGGTTGCCCTGAGGACCCATCAGGATAAACTGCAGGTTTGCCTGAGATCCGATGCGACTCACGTAACCTTCCAGATCGATGTCACCCTCGCCCGTTATCGCGAACTGCGGGCTCTCACCGGCGCGGGTAATTCGCCCCGTCAGGGTAGCCGGGAGCTTCGTGGTGACCGCCTTCGAGTCGGCGCGCACCACCGGATAGAGCGATGCCAGCAGTGTCTGTGAACCAAACGGGCCTGGGACGCGCTGAATGCCCGGAGTGTGCAGAGCGGGGAGGGTATAGCGCGTGGTGAGCCCATCCGTATTCTCCCCAGCAACCTCCAGTGAGCTCTCCTGGCCGACCTGCGCTGCCGGCGGGTAGGCGACGGTATCGTACGGGGCACGGCCCATCGTCAGGCGGTATACGCTTGCAGGATTACCGTGGCCCAGCAGGTCGCGAACCTCGAGCGTGTAGGCCCCATCGGCTGGCGCAGTCCAGTCGATCAACGGGTCCAGCTCGTAGTGCCCGTGGCTCTCCGCGATCTCCGCACCCGTGCCATCGTAGAGCCGCAGATTCGGGTTGAAGAACTCCTGTGTTAGTTCGCGAAACCGATAGGCCTTCAGGTCGAAAACTACCCGCTCGCCCTTCTTCGCTGAGAAGCGGAAGTAGTGGCGCTCGCCATTGTTAGTAAGCGTACCGTTCGCAACGCAGGGCAGAGTAATCTGCTGCGCGGTCTCGCGCCGGCTATCCACACCGAGTATCTCCGGGAATGTGCCGACTTCGAAGTATCCAGCGGTCGAAACGCCTTTGGGCGTGACCACCCGCAGCTCGTACATGCCCGGAAGTGTGTTGGGAGCGATGTTCAGTGTCGCGCTCGACTTGCCCGTGCGCGCACCGCTCATCAGGAATTGGGTGATCTTCACCTGCTCGGCCGCAGAGATCGGCGCTTGCCGAACCTTCACCATTCGCTCCACGGTGGCGGCCCACTGCGCTGCAGACATCGAGCGATTCGCGGGCGACCGCAGCTCATGGCAAGAGCCGCACTTCGCCTGCCAGGTCGGCCGGTTGGTCTCATCTGCTTTTGCGCCGCCGCCGGCAACGGTCGGCGTGATGCCCGGGCGATCGGCGAGCAGTGCGGTCGCACCATCCAGGCTTGAGCCGCGTATCTCGACCTCCACGGTCGAGCCGGCTCTTCCGCCGATCGGAAAGAAGGTGGTAATGCGCGGGAGTTGTGCCGCAGCCCGCGTAAGCGGCGCAGCAAGCGACGCCGCCATGAGCATCGGCAGCAGTGCGACACGAGTTCGGTTGGTGAAGGTTCTTATCATAGCTGGTTATGTGTTGGGCTGGTTAAGTGTTAGTCGGATTCGGCATGGGGCCGCTAAGCCGGACGAGGAGGACTGGCACGGGCGGCAGTCGGATTAGCGCTTCGCGACCCGGCCTCGATGAACGGCGGATTTTGCCTTTGCGGGAGCTTTCGCCGGAGCAGGCAGCGCCGGGGGGGCGAAGGCGGCCGTGAGCTTGCCGGTCTCCACGCTCCAGATGCGCACCATTCCATCGCGCCCGCCGCCTGCAGCGGTCTTGCCATCCGGCGAGAGAGCGACGGCATACATTGGAAGGCCCGCGTCCTTGATCTCGCGAATCTGGCCGCCATTATCAATGTTCCAGATCTTCACGGTGCTGTCGGCCCCGCTCGTAATGATACGTTGACCGTTCGCCGATCCAGCAAGAGTATAGACCCCTCCGTCGTGCGCGCCCACCGTGCGGTAGTGGTACCCGCCCCAGGTCTGATCGCGGTTGTTGAAGCCGACACCCCACCAATAGAGCTTGCCGTCCAGGCTCGATCCCACGAACTGTGTGCCGTTCGGCAGGAACGCGAGGCCCGTAATCCCGGCCTCACTCTGGTCGAAGTTAACCACGTTCTGAACCTTCTGCCAGTCCCAGACCTTGACTATCTTATCCAGTCCGCCGGTTATGAAAACAGTGTTCTCTTTTGGCGAGAAGGCCACGGCTGTAACCCGGCCATTGTGCGAATCGAGCAGGCTGCCATCTTTCCCATCGATTGCCTTCAGGAAGCGCGCCTTGTTATCGTCCGCCCCAAACAGCACCTGCTTGCCTTCCGCATCAAACGCGATCGATTCCACCGTATCGTACTGTTCAGGAAGCGCTTTCGCAGGCTCAGCGCCCGCGCACTTCCAGAGCAGGGCCTTCCCGCTCATCCCCGGCTCACCGCAGCCCACTGCGAGCGTTGCGCCGGCAGCATCAAACGCAAGAGCGCGGGCCGAGTCCTCCACCCCGTGGAGAGTGGAGATCGCCTGCCAGCTTGCGGCGTCGAAGATCACGACCTGTCCGTACGTTCCCACCGCCAGGCGTTTGCCATCGGGGCTGAACGTGAGCGCCGTAACAGCGCCGAGAGGTCGACTGGGCCGAACGACCTGCACTTCAGCGGGCGGCGCGGGCGCAATGCCCGCAGCAGGTACAGGCGCAGGGGCCTTGCCAGCGGGCGGTGCAGGCGCGACGGCCGCTTTAGCGACCGGCTTGCCGGCGGCCGCTGCAGGCGTGGGCGCGGGATTGGTTCCAGGCTTTGCGGCCTTTGTCGTCGCTGCGCCAGCGGACGGCGAAGCTCCCGGCTTAACCGATTTCGCGGCCGCCCCGCCCGCCGCAGCGGGAGCTGCAGGCTTAACCTGCGCCCCCGTTGCGGCCGACAGCACGATGCCGCATGCAAGCAGCCCGGTCGTCCGTGAGAGCCGACTGCCAGCGGGGCGGATGCGCCGTCTCCGGCTGATCATGCGAGGGCCTTTCGAATGTGCGAGCCACCGCGGGCGAGCGTGATGCGAACGCCCTCAGGCGACGCGATCGACTGCGTGTAGTCGATGCCGAGGCAGTGGTAGATGGTGGCGGCCAGATCCTCCGGCCGAACCGGATCCATCGCCGGCTCCATTCCCTTTGCATCGGACGCACCAACGACTGTGCCGCCCTTTATTCCGCCGCCCGCCATGGCGATCGAGAAGACGCGCGGGTAGTGGTCGCGGCCTGCGTCCTTGTTGATGATAGGAGTCCGGCCGAACTCGCCCATCACCACGACGAGCGTGCGCTGCAGCAGTCCGCGCTGGCTCATGTCGGCCAGGAAGGTGGCAAAGCCCTGGTCGAACATATTCAGGTGACCGCCGCCCAGCGCGTTGAAGATGCCGGTGTGGTTGTCCCAGCCGCCGAGCGTAACGGTGGTGAACCGTACGCCCGCTTCGACTAGTCGCCGCGAAAGCAGCAGGCTCTGGCCAAAGTTGTTGCGGCCGTAGTTGTTCTTCAGGTCTTCCTTCTCTTTGGAGAGATCGAACGCGGCGCGGGCCTCCGTCGAGGAGAGCAGCGTGTAGGCGCGATCGTAGAAGCTATCCACGGCGCGGGCGGTATCGCTCCCCTTTTCATGCTGATGGAAGGCCGCGTCTACGGTCTGGCGCAGGCTCTTGCGCCGGTCCATCCGCTCGACAGTCATGTTGCCCGGCATGTCGAGGTCACGAACCTTGAATCCACCGTTCGCCGGGTCGCCACCGGGGTAGAAGGGGCTGAGCGCGGCGCCCAGGAAACCTGCGCCCATCTCTTCGCCTGGCTGTTGGATGGAGATGTAGGGCGGCAGGGCGCTTCGCGGACCGAGGAGCTTGGATGCCACTGCGCCGTAGCTGGGAACAGCAAAACCTGGAAGCGGCAAGAACCCGGTCAGCATGTAGTGCGTACCGATCTCGTGCGCGCCGGTCGGACTGGTCATGGAGCGAATCGCGCAGAGCTTGTCAGCCTGATCGGCGAGCTTCGGCAGGTGCTCAGAGAGCTGCATGCCGGTCGCCTTCGTGTTGATGGCGTTGAACTTGCCCCGAATCTCGAGCGGAGCGTTCGGCTTTGGATCGAAGGTATCGATGTGGCTGGGACCGCCGGCAAGCCAGATGAGCACGCAGGAGTCGGCTGTGCCGGCGCCCTTTGCTGGCCCACCAGACTTGCGGCTCGCGTCGGCCAGCGCGTAGTACTTGGGCAGCGAGAGCCCCAGCAGGCTCAGGACGCCGACCTTGAGGAAGTCGCGCCGGTGGAACTTTTCGCAATCGCTCAGCCAGTTGTATTCCATCTATTTGCCTCCGGCCAATCGCGTGGGCCGCTCTCGTAGCTCCCGGCGATGCCGGGCATCCGCCGAACTAGTGGTTGAAGAAGAATTCACGGGCCGTTACCAGTGCCCAGAGCAGGTCCTGCGCGCCTTCGCGCTTGTCCTTGACCGTGCTTAACAGCGCGGTCGACTTTGCGAGCTCCCCTTGACTGGGCTCGCGACAGAAGGTGCGCATATAGAGCGAGCGCACCACGTCACTCGTGGAATCGGTTTTGGAGAGCACGTTTGTGACTGCCTGGCCGTCCCGGATCTTGTTCTCGATGTATGGCGAGTTGATCATCATTAGAGTCTGAACCAGGTTGGGCTCCAGCTTCGGATTGATGTCCGCGAGGAATTCCCGGTGCGACTGGCCGAATGCGCTCAGGAACTCGTTGTTCACGGGCACTTCAGATTGGACCGCTCGCGCCCGCTCCGGGAAGGAGCCGAACGTCTCCTTTGCTCCCGTTGCCTGGTCGACCACGTCGAGCAGAGCCTGGGCTGGCATTGCACTCGGGAAGAAGTGCGCAAAGTACCGGTCGTCCTTCTCATTGGAGCTGTTCGGAACCGCCGAAAGCTGGTACGTACGGGAGTTGAGAATCAGCTTGATAACGTGTTTCACATCGTACTTGCTATCGATGAGCTCCTTCGCAAGCACATCTAGCAGGCCTGGCACGGATTCGGGGGTGGTCGAGCGCATATCGTCGACCGGATTCACCACACCCTTGCCAAAGTAGTACGACCAGAGGCGGTTAACGGTAGCGCGTGCGAAGAACGGATTCTTGCCATCGGTCACCCAATCGGCCAGGCTCACGATCATATCGGGCGACTCGGGCGCAGGCGACTTCTCGCCGAGGTAGGTACAGGGCGCAACCTTGCCGCGATTCCGGCCGTTCACCGACTGGTTGACAACCTGCCCACCCCGGTTGTAGTCGATCACCTCTTCATCACGGAGCCGGCCGCCACGGCCGCCTACCTTGCCCATAAATGCCGCGAAGTTCCAGTAGTCGTCCGTGGTCCAGCGATCGAACGGGTGCTTGTGGCATCGTGCGCACGACATGCGCACGCCGAGGAATGCCTGTCCAAGCGTCTCCATCCGGTTGTTCGGCTCCCGCTCTACTCGATAGAAGTTCGCCGGTCCGTTCTGGTAGGTGCTTCCGCGAGCCGTTAGCAGCTCGCGTACAAACTGATCCCAGGGCTTGTTGGTCGCGACGCCCTTAAGCACCCACTCATAGAAGAGAGCGGCGCTCCGCTCGGAGAGCGCGCCATTGTTACCGAACTTGCGGGGTGTTACGCGCAGCAGATCGCACAGCCTGAGCGTTCGGTAGTCCGCAAACTCTGGCCGATCCATTAAGGAGTCTATTAGTTTGGCGCGCTTATCTGGCGCCTTGTCCGCCAGAAACGCGGTGACGTCGTCTGGCGTGGGCAGCCTGCCAATGGTGTCGAGCGTCACGCGGCGCAGGAACTCCGTGTCATCGCTCAGGTTGGAAGGAAGCACGTTTAGCCGCTTCAGGTTATCGAAGACCAGCTTATCGATTGCATTAACGGCGGGCACGACCGGATAGGATCCTTTGCGTGCCTGCGGGAGCGTAACAAAGGCCGGGGCAATCGTGCCGAGGTACCGCGCGAGGATCGCTCCGCCTCCCCAGCGCTGAGCCTTCACCACGCCGTCCTGGCTCACATCGAGAACTGCGCCATTGGTCGACTGGAACACGGATTGAGCCGTAACATCACGAGTCGAGCCATCGGTAAACGTGGCGATCACCTTGAGCGGCTGGGTCTGTCCTACCTTCTGCAGCTGAACACTCTTCGGCTTCATCACAACGGCGACAACACGAGGATCCCTGGCATCGAAAGGCGCTCCACTCTTGATCCAGCGCAAGATTGTCGCATACTGGGGCGATCCCACGGCGAAGCGCTGTCCCCCCGCATGGGGAGCGGTTCCTGTGGCTTTCAGCAGCAGAAGGCTCTTCTCAGGGATCGCAAAGTTAATTCGCCGACCGCGCGCGCCCATCACAATTGGCTCAAAGTCGTCCTCAGGACTGAGAGTGAGCAGGGAGATCTGGAAGCCGCCTCGTCCACCGAACTTGCCATGGCAACCGGCGGTGGAGCAGCCGCTCCGGTCGAGAATCGGCGCGACGTCGCGAAGGAACTCGACCTTTGACGGGACCGAGGGCACGGGAGCTGCCTTCGCCACAGCGGCGACATGGTGTGCCGCATGTTTCGGCGCGGCAGAGGCTGGATGGAGTGCAGATATAACCAGAAGCACTACCGATGCGCTGACAACCCGCATGAAGCAACCTCCCGAACAATCCGGTAACGGCCGGTCTCCCTCCTGGAACTAGCCAGGAAGATATCTGCTTTGACATGTTGACACCGCCCGGGTTGCAGATATTTTACAGAAAAGAATCTACAGGCTTCGCCGCCGCTATCAGAAGCATTCCCGTCAGCGATTATATTCCCTGATTATAGCCCATATTGGCTGCGAGAGAGAGTGGACTCCATCACTATTTGGACGATTCAAGAGCCGGGCACCGGGGGGGGTGAGGATTTGCACGGTGCGATTCGCGAGCCGCTGCGCGCCTGGAAACGCCCTGACCGAGCGCATACGCTGGCCGCGGGGGGGCAGCTACCCAACCGGTTAGTTTCGCCATGGCCGGGTCAGGTTGAGCAGGAAGAGATGAACGAGAGCAGTTCCAGGCGGCCCTGCCGAGAATCCGGCGCTGCGCCTGGCGATTGCGGCTCCGGCGTACCCGACCTAGGCCGCCGCGCCACATAGTGAATTCGATCTGCAGCCCGGCCTGGCGCGCGCAGCGTGTAGGCCTGATAGGCTTGAACCTGTTCGAAACCTGCTTGCTCGAGCATCTGCTCTATCTCGTCGCGCCGGTAGGCGTATTGTCGATGCCACTCGATGAAGTGGGAGATCGTCTCGCCCGGCAGTCCATGCCAGAACTCCGCCTTCACCTCGCACACTCTCGTCTCCGGGTCGAATTCGCTGCGCCAGCGGTACCGGAGCGGGGATTCGGGCTCCAGGCAGTGCTGATCAAAGAAGTGATTGCGAAGTGCGTACTCGGTGTTGAGATCGAACACAAAGAGCCCGCCGGGCTTCAGATGCTCCCAAACACGATGCATGGCCTGCGATAATCGCTCCGGATCGAGGATGTTATTCAGGCTGTCGAAGAGACAGACGCAGAGTTCGAATCTCCGCCCATTTAGATCGAGCTCGGCCGCATCCTGTACTTCGTAAGCGATGCTCAGTCCGTGCTCGAGAGCCTTCCTCCGCGCCTCAGCGATCATCCCTTTAGAGATATCCGCGCCTGTTACCCGCCATCCCCGGCGCACAAGAATCTCCGTCACATTCCCCGTACCGCAGGCAAGGTCAAGCACATTGAGAGCCGAGACGCGCCTGATCTTCAGGATACGGTCCAGATAGGCCACCCAATCGGCATAGGGTACACCCGTCATCAGCATGTCATAGAGGGGCGGAATTGCGACAAAAGCTTCGGTTGACGTCGTCTCCTGTTGATCCACGGAACCCTCCTGCCTGATGCCAACCGGAACTTGTCAAGTAGTTTGAGACAACTCGGTACGATAGAATTCCGTTGAACAATCAACGGTGCTCGTCCTGAGACAGTGGGTTTATCGCCTTCAGGCCAGTCTCAG
Source organism: Chthonomonadales bacterium (assembly GCA_038218705.1). Classification (GTDB taxonomy): domain Bacteria; phylum Armatimonadota; class Chthonomonadetes; order Chthonomonadales; family Chthonomonadaceae; genus JBBRJW01. The sequence goes on from JBBRJW010000007.1 coordinate 13,267, forward strand.
CGGCAAGGGTGCGCCGGGGCGCTTCGCCCCGG
>JBBRJW010000008.1:0-13235 GCA_038218705.1 Chthonomonadales bacterium
GACTTGGCGAGTGCGTGGGTGAGTCCACCGCAGCCGTAGGGGGCTACAGCCCCGCGCCGGTGGCCGCATAGTCTCGGGATTGGCCCCTCCAGGAGTGGGCCGGTAACTCCACGAGCTGGCTGGTAATATCATCGGGCGAAGTTGTGCGGGACATTAGGGGCCGGGTAGGAAAATCCTGTCCGGCCCCGGCAGGTATAATCTACTCCACGGGAGGTAGACCATGCCGAAGCACACCATCGAAGCCGAGATAGCATCGCTCAGGACGGGGCCGGGCGAGATTCGCGCGCTTATCGCCGCCATTCCAGCGGCGCTCCTCGACTGGAAGCCCGCCGACGAGAGTCACTGGAGCCCGCGGCAGGTGGTGAGCCACCTGCTCGACGCCGAAATTGCGTTCGGAGCGCGGATCCGGCACATCCTGACGGAAGAGCGACCGGAGTACCCTCCCTTCGATGAGGAGGCCTGGGTCCAGCGGAAGGGGCCTGCGGAAGCGGATCTCGACATCGCCTGGCCAGCGTGGCTTGCGCTGCGCGACGTCCACATCGCGCTCTTTCGCGAGCTGGACGAGGGCGCGCTCAACCGCGTGGGCATCCACATGGCTTCCGGCGAGCAGTCTGTGCGCGACATCGCGGCCGGCATGGCGCGCCACGACCAGTACCACCTCGTTCGCCTGCGCCAGTGGTCGCGCCTCGTCAGCCGGCGGGACCAGACGCCGGAGCCGGCGGAGTGAAGGCGGTAATCGAGGGCATGCGGCCGGGTGAGCCCGTGGTGCGCGATGACGAAGGCCGTCGGGTCGCGCTGATGCTTCGCCTCGTTCCGGAGACACCGGAAGAGGTGGCCGAGCTGAAGAAGTTCTGCCGCCTGACGGAGTCGTTCGAGTTCGTAATCGATGAGGACTATCGGCTCAACCAGGCGCACTTCGCCCCGGTCTTCGGCGAGTGCACGGTAGGGATCGTGCCTCGCAGTATCAGTCTCGCCGAAGAGGAGGGACTGTGAGCCGAGCTGTATGGTGCGCGCCCCTCCTGCTTCTCCTGGCGGGCCGCCCGGTTCTGGCGCAGGGAACGCCGAATGTGGCCAGGGACCTCAACGCAATGCTCGGGGGGCAGGGCCGCCTCCTCTGGGTTGATGGCACCGCAAACCTTACCCGATCCGTTACGCGCGACGGGCAGACCGTGACGATCGACTACACCACGACGATCGAAGGGGTGCGGGAGGTGGTGCGCAAGGCGCGCGCCGCGCATATCAACACACTCGTGGTAGATGTAAAGCCGCTCTCGGGCCAGGTTCTCTACCGGAGCCGCGTTGCGCCCCGCATGACGGAGTGGAAAGGCCACAAGCTGCCCGACTTCGATCTGCTCGCCGCCTTCGTGAGCGAGGGGCATAAGGCTGGCCTTCAAGTGGACGCCTCGATTAACGTTTTGAGCGAAGGCCATAAGTACTTCCGTGTGGGACCTGGCTACCAGCATCCCGACTGGCAGAGTGTGGTCTACACCATTGACCGCGGCATGTACGCGCCAAGCGGCGAGCGTCTCTCCGTGCGCGCCCCCGGCGAGCCCGACGACCCTTCAAAGCCTGTGCTTCTAGGCGACGATTCGACGGTCCTCAGCTCCGGGCCCACGAGCGGTATGGTCGGGCTCGACATCGTGGATGCAAAAGCGAGCGATTCGGTCCAGCCCGCCGCCCAGGTAGGGAAGCAACTTAACGTGGTGCTCGACGACCGCAACCGCGTGGTTGGCATGGTCGACAGCGCTCTTCTCGGCGATGATCCGCTGACAGCGCCGGAGTCCGGCCGTCTTATCACAGTATCTCGCGAGTCCGACCGTGCGTGGACCGCGCAACACCTTCGCCCGGGCGCAGCGGTGAATTTCGACCTTCGCACTGGCCGCACCCCCATTGCAGATGCCGCAAGCGAGCGGGTCGCGGTTTTTGTCAGCCCGCTCCATCCCGATGCCCGGCGGCACGAGCTCGATATTGTGCGCGAACTGGTAGCCAACTACGATATCGATGGCCTGGTGCTCGACCGGTGCCGCTTCAGCAATCTGAACAACGACTATAGCGACCAGATGCGCGAAGGGTTCACTCGCTGGCTCGGGCGGGCGATCAACCGCTGGCCCCAGGATGTCTTTGCCTTCCCGGAGACTCCCGGGGGGAGGATCAAGCAGGGTCCCCTCTACAGGCCCTGGCTGGAGTTTCGTGCCCGGATCATTCGTGACTTCGTGGCCGAGATCGCGCGAACGGCCCGCGGCGTGAAGCCGCACATCACGCTCGGCTCGTACGTGGGCTCCTGGTACCCACGCTACTACGAGGTAGGAGTGAACTGGGGAAGCGAGAACACCCGCCTCCGGTATCCCTGGTTCACTGCCAACTATCCGAAGACCGGTTATGCCGAGTTCTTCGACTGGATCTCGACCGGCTGCTACTACCCGCTGGCCACCGCAGACGATGCGCGCGAGCAGGGAGCAAGCCCGCAGTCGACGGTGGAGTACGCGGCCAGCCTCTCAAACGCGGCGGTTGCCAGCGGCTCGTTCGTCTACGCCGGGGTCTACGTGCAGGACTACCAGAAGAATCCTGAGATGTTTATCAAGGCAGTGAAGGCCGCGGCAGGCGGCACGCAGGGCTGGATGGTATTCGACACCTCGCAGATGGACGAATACAACTTCTGGCCCTACCTGGAGCGGGCATTTTCGGATTCGCCGCAGGCGCCTCACACGATTCCGGGCCTGCTCAGTACGGTTCGCGCGGCGGCGGATGCGGCTCGGTAGCCCCCGGCACTTTCCAGCAGACGTTTGAGCGGGTACCAAAGTACTGCCCGGTTTGGGCAAACTGACCCTTGCGAGCCGCGTAATAACAACATATAATGAGAACGTAGACGAGGGATAAACAGAGTGTGATCGCTGAGGCTCGCGACCCCGCGACGGTCAGTGGTCGAAGACCAATCTTTCTATGGAGGAGGTAGCACCCGCTCGTGAGATTCCGATGGATAACGAGACCAAGGATTACCGACTGGAAAGGGTGAGAGCTTATGACGCCACCGGGTCACTTGTTTGAGGCTAAGCACTGAACCGAGACGCACCAATAGGGGCGAACCCTCCTCCGAGCGGACAAACTGAGCCGATTGCGACCGAGGGAACGCCAAATGCGATGCGCAGCGCTACTGCGCGATAAGTCTCGCCAATGTGCGGTCCGCGCCGCCCGCAGGGGCCGCCGGATGGGCGTACAGCCCAACTGACTGGTTGAAGCGACTTGATATCCCGGATCCCCCGGCCACTGGCCGGGGGATCCTGCTGATTCTGGCGGATTATGCCTGCTCGGCTGACAACCCCTGTCACTTTACTGGACTATTTTCCGAAACCCGAGGATAACCGGGCGCGTAGAGGAGGTGAAGGAGGGCTTATTGCCATGTTGTCTCTGTTGATGCGCTTCTTTGGAAAACGTGCGGTTCATCAGGCGGTCGCCCGCCAGAGCGGCAGTGGCGGCATGCTCGACATAAAGCTCGGAATGGCGCTGCTGCGCGATCGGCGTGTTTCGGTCTTTACCAAGCTTCTCGCGCTTGGCATCGGCGCGGGATTGATCGCGCTCCTGATCGACATGGAGGTGCCGATGGAGGCGCTTCTGGCGCTCTTCCTGCCTCTGATCGGCTTCGCGTTAGATGGTATCGCGGACACGCTGGAGGCGGTAATCGGCCCATTTGTCATTGCCGCGCTGCTTTTGCCGCACCTTGTGCCCGCGCCGCTCGTCGCGCGCATTCGCGATGAGCGAAACGCCGTGCTCACCGCCGATATCGTCGAAGAGGCGCGTCCGGCCTTCTCGGCCTGAGCGCCCCCTTGCACATGGAGGGCCCACTGCCACCTGTTCGGCAGTGGGCCCTTTTTCGCTGCTTACTCCCTGGCAGGATCGTGCAGCAGACCGTGTCGAGAGTGGAGATTGAAGAGCTCCAGGGCCGCCTCGATGACGAATCGCGGCAGGCGAGTCCACGCTTCTGTAAGGACCGCGGCCCGCTCCTCGACCCTGGAGAGAATGGCGTCGCGCTCCGCCTCCGAAAGGGCCGCGCTCCACTGAGCGGCGGTAGGCGGCTCGCCCGGTTCGTGGCTTGCAAACCAGCCGCTCGCAGCGAGATCCTCGGGCGAAAGACCCGTGTCGGGCAGCGGGTCCGAAGCCACTGGTATGGGCTGCGGGTCGAGGTGAGCGAGTACCCAGTCGGGCGTAATTGCCTGAGGCGCGATCCCGATTTCGTTTGCGTGACTCTTCAGCCAGAGCTCGAGCCAGCGCACGAGCCACATTCGCCCCTCATTGCGCCCGGTAATGAAATCCGCTTCGCGATAGTCCCTGCGCAGGAACCCGCCGAAGTGGCCCATGAAGCTCGAAGCGAGTCTGCGCCCCTTGGCGACCTCGGCCGGTATCCGCTGTAGAGTGATGGCGCGCTTGTTACGGAACCCGGCGGCCGTGCGAATCTCTTCTTTGATGGCTGCCGCGTGGTCCGGAGAGAGGCCGAGGCGGTCGAGCTCGTCCAGCGCGGCCTCCAGGGCGGCCACTCTGCCGTTCATCTTAACGGCCTCGTTGAAGTCGCTGAAGAGGGCCGTGTTGAAATATGCCCCGAGGATCTTGCCTATCATTGCGGGGGGCAGATCCGGTCTGGCTGCATGTTCAGAGTGGAGGTTGAGCGCCTGCTCTACGCTCTCGGGCAGCTGTGGCTCCGGCTCAATGATGAGGTAGCTTCGGCCTGCGCCCCCGTTGTCGTCGGTATGCGGCAACCGCTCGGGAAAGCGGAGGTCGAGCCAGGTAACGGCATCGATGGCCTTGCCAACAGGCTGATTGTGGAATACCCCGCCGTCGATGAACTGGAACGTGAAGCGCGTGGGGAGCGGCGTCACGGCGGCCGCCAACTCCAGCGGATCACCAGGATCCGGACGGCGGCCCTCAACGGCCGACTTGAAATCGCAGTAGCCCGGGTACTGCATCAGGTCACGCTCTTGCCACTGGCTCGGGAAGGCCACCGGGAACGCGCTTGACGCGTGTGCTGCATCCGAGGCCGCCTGCCAGAGATCGCTCTGGCTGCCGCTGCGCGGTATGAGCTTCTCTTCTACCATCGCGATAACGCCACGGGTGACCACGAACGGAATGCAGTCTGTATAGTCCAGCGCGTAGAGTTCGGTAACCGCCTGGGCATGGTGCTCATCGTGTCGCCCGAAATCGATTCGATAGGGAACGCCATCGAGGTTGGTCATCGTGATCCAGAGCGCTATCGGCTCCGTAAACTCCGCCGGGGTCGTTGGCGGTATCTCGAGCGCCCGGCGGATGACTTCTGGCACCACTCCGCCCGTAAAGATTCCCTCCAGAGAGTCCTGGTCCCAGGGCTTCAGCAGCTGCTCCAGGCTGAGCAGCTCGATCCAGCAGGCGCGCATTCGCGTCTCGAGCAGCTCCGGCGGGAGGCCAAGGCTGAGCGCCTGCGCCAGGATCAGGCCCGTGATGGAGCCCGCGGAAGCGCCGGCGATCGCATCGATCGATACGCTGACCTGGCCGTGGATATCTGGAAGGCGATTGAACGCATAGAGGTCGCGGTAGAGCTGGCAGAGAACGCCGGCTTCGTAAGAGCCGAGAGCGATGCCGCCCGAGATGGAGAGAGCGAAGCGGTGGGAGCGCATGGTGTGGATTCCCTGGGTGAGGTGCGAGAGATAGTAAAAGAGCCCCTCTCGCTCAAGCTGAGAAAGGCTCTAATCTGAATTGAGGCGACCGTGCATCATAGGGATACGGGGAATCGAACCCCGGTTACCGAGCTGAGAACCCGACGTCCTGACCGCTAGACGATATCCCCACACGCCATGCGCCTGACGGCCCCGTCGGACCGTTTCGGCGCTTGACAGGCAATATATTACTCCTTGTCGCGGCGTTTGTCAAGAAGAAATGCCGACAGGAACCGTTCAGCCTCTGAGAGCACGGATGCGCCGGACAGACGTTGGCGCGGGGCACACGGGCCAGGTTAATGGCTTCGAGGCGGCTCTGCAAGGTTGGCGTCTATTGCTCGCCTACCTGCCCCGGGCCTGCGCCGAAATGCTCGCGCGCCTGCCTGAGCTCCCCGACCGCATTCTGAGGCGTGAGCGCGCCTGCCTGCCCGGCGCCGGGCCTGTGCCGCCGCGCCGGTTTCCTTGTTAGCCTCCACAGCTTCCTCTGAAGCTAGCGTCGTGCTGCTTGCTCGGCTCCTGCCTATCGCCCCCTTCCCCCTTTCCGGATCCGCGCGCGCGCTTTAGCCTGTAGAGGGCTCACGTTCTACTGTTTGCGCGCTCGCCGGAAAGGGGGTGTCGCACTCTTGGTGCGCCCCGGCAAGTGAAGTGCCAGCTTCGTTGAATGCGGTAGGATGCCCTCGCCCACGAGCTCGCACTGCAGGTTCCGACGCAAGAGGACGCCGACAGGACCGGCCGGCTGTCCACGAATCTGCGCCCGAGCAATCAAGGGGGAAAGGCTCGCGACACCCCCTTTCCGGCGAGCGCGCAAACCGGGAGCCTGGCGGTCTGCGAGAAGCCAGGCGCGCGAGCGGATCCGGAAAGGGGGAGCAGACGCGCCAACGGGCCGGAAGGCTGAATTGCCCGCCAGGCCTGGAAGGAGGGCAGACCTCCTTCCAGGCGGGACGGTTTCGTGATCTAGTGCGCCGGCTCGCCAACTTTCGGTGGCGCAGGATGATCGCAATAGAAGAGAAGCCAGTCGGCCTCCTTCTTGAGCAACGGATTTCCCCGGTCAAACGCAACTTTGAGTGCCAGTTTGGCTTCCGCGAAATGGCGCTGATCGACGAGCATCTTCCCATAGGCATACTGCGCCTCGGGCAGCTTCGGGTTGGCCTTCACCGCAGCCTGCAGGTGAGCGAGCTTCTCGGCGGCGAATAGCTCCTCCCAGCTTGGTCTTTGGGTGCCCAGGATCCACTCGCAGAGCGCTTCCATCTCTTTCTTGCGCAGGTTGTAGGGAGCAAAGCGCTCCTCCGAGAGGCGGCGGTGCGTGTTCTGATACGCGATCAACTCGGCCGTACTGCCGGAATTGTCGGCTCGGTTCCGCATCTCGTCAGGCACGCTCACGGTATCGCGCATCGCCTGATCCCACGCTTCGCACGCCGTGTCCCAGTAGCCGAGCTTTAACAGCACCAGAGCGTACTCGCACCCCACGATCGCTTCCTTGGCTGGAATGCTCGACCGATCGGCAAGCAGGTGCTTGAACACCGCTGCGGACTCCCTCCACTTTCCCAGCCGGCTCAGGCAGCGAGCAAACGAGGTGCGAGCGTATGGATCGTGGTCATCGAGCTTCACCGAGTGGCGATAGTGCCCCTCCGCTTCCGACACTTTGCCCTCGTGAAACAGCCGATCGCCGGTTATTCGCTCCTGCAGCGCATTCGCCCGCGCGAGTCGGATCGCCCGAGCCTGCGCGATCATCTCAGGCGTCTGCAGAAAACCCCGCGTACCGTTCATCACATCGAGGGCACCCAGAAGCTCCAGCGTCGCTAGCCGCCTCGCAATCGCGGCCGCCTGTGCCTGCTGCCCGGCATTTGCAGAGCCGTTCGATTCGTCTGCAGCGCCCCCAGCCGGGGCAGCATCCTGAGCGCTGCACCGGGCACCGCCCAGAGCCAGCAGACAGATAGCCAGGACAATCCCCAAAGAAGAATTGGTCCTTCGCATTGTTTCGTACTCCCTCTCTTGCCCTTCAGGGGGTCTTGCCCATGAGGTTGGCCGTGTTGACTAGTCGCGTCCACTCTGGATAGATTGACCACACCTCGTCCGAGGAGGCGTACGATCCGCACGCCATCGGTCCTACGGCTGGGCCCGGCCAACCATTAACGGGTTTTGCCGCCTGGGCCGCCCAGTTCCACTTTGTACGACGCAATGGGACCCATTCTGAGCCCAATCCACCGTCGAAGGGCTTGTACAAGAGATACATCTCGAAATGTTCATCAATGGTGAAGCTAATGGCGTCCGGCAGAAAGGCGTGTGAAGGCTGGTCGGACAGGTTTTGGTTCTCGTTCCTCGTGACACCATCATCGGGCCAACCGGCATCTGCCCCTGCGTCGGCATCAGTTGGCTGGTAGGGCAAGGCCGTATCGAGGCCCTGGAGGCCGTTCATTGGACTCGCCATGACTACATCCGGATATACCACGGTGCGCCCAGGCGTGACGAGCTGGAGCGTGTGCCAAAGTCCCTCCCCGCCATGTCCGAAGCCTGGGGGTGTCGCGGCGCTGGCGTTCCAGATAATTGACTCCGCGGGCGAGCGAATCGTATACAGTTCCGCCTTATTTGGGTCGGCCTCGCTCACCGCTACGACCCCAAGGATACAGGCCGGAGCAACCTTGCTATCAAAAACGGATATCGGCGCAACGACATTGATCGTCTGCCTGGCAGAGACCTGGTAGGGTGTGCCGTTCAATAATGCCTGACCGTTGGCATGAAAGCTGTACTGAGATGGCTTGGCGAAGTACGCCTTGCCGTAGACGCTGCCGAAGACCGACTGCGCGTATAGGTATGCGTGTCCAGAGGCCAGCGAGGCATCGAATATAGAATAGGTGCTTGACGGACACCCGAACAGAGGGTTACCCGGATCGAGGGAATCGGGAGTCCACGCACCCCATTCCATATTCGAGAATGTGCATGAACCGGCGGATACAGCAGCCGTGAACTTCTGGCCAACGATCTGCCGAAACCCCGTTGCCACATCGCCACTGACGCCTTGGAAGCCGATGACAACAGGCGTGGTGGTTGCGGAGATTCCCATCACGTCGTTGCCAAAGATCATACCGTTCCCGCTTCCGGACATGGCGGGACTGAAAGTATACGTGAATGAGTTGCCGGGCTCGCTCTGTACGAAGGTGTACGTGGCAACATCCCGGTCGGTCGTCGTGCGGGTGTCGGGATGGGTGGTGGTGTGAGTGGCGTTCGGCAGCCCGCTCGACGCCGACGCTTGCGGATAGCTCGGGAAAGCATAATTGACTGAGTCTGCTTCCGCGGAGCTGGTGATCGTGACGAACGTGGAGGCGGGCGGAGCATCGGCCCCTCCGTCGGGGGCCCACACGAAGGTGATGGTGACTGCTCCAGAGACGGAGGGCGGCGGTACGCCGGCCTGCTGCCCGATGAAGGTCCCATCACCCTCGGGCCCTTCATGGTGGTAAGGTGCCGGGCCACTGTAATAGAATTTGTAGTGCCCGGCGGAAGCGGCTACTGGTGCGGCGAGTATCGCGATGGCAGCGAGCATGCGGGCGGCGCTGGTGAGAGGCCCGGCAATCCGCCGCCGAGGGGCCGGCCGGTCAAGACCGGAGTAAGAGAGGCCGGTTAACGACCGGTGGGTAGCTGGCGGGCGGACACTCGCCCCGCCGCAAAGCAGTGACAGCCGACACTTCATGGTGCACTTCCTTCCTGGAAAGCGCTCACCCTGCCAGGGACTTCTCCCTCACCCATCTTACCCGGGAGCCCGGTCTCGAAGCACTTTCGCTTCGCACAACCGTTCACGGAAACCCGGGTGATACCCGGGCCCGATTGCGCGCACTCTGCCTCAAATCTTGCTCAATCGGGCGGACCGGCCAGATGTTGCATCCAGCCAGGCCAGCAATTGCGGCTCGATTGCCACTATCATACTGCCAATCAACCGGGCTGTCAAGTGTCCTGGCAGAAAATTTGCACATATTGCCTCCAACACTGCATAAGCATAAGATGGTCGGATCGCTATTGCGAGAATACTCACATTTGTGACATAGATATCAAGATCAATGTCTATTACTCGCCTACCCGTCCCCATGGCTCCATGCCGAGAAGATCACGCGCTTGGTCCGGGCCAACCCCCCGCCCGGCTTCTTCGGCAAAAGTTTCCGGCCCATTAGCGCGACTGCCTTACCGCCCAGGGCCTGCGCCGGTTGCCTTGCCAGCCCAGACGGTTCCCTTTAGGGTTAGCATCGTGCTGTCTGCCCGGCTCCTGCCTATCGCCCCCTTCCAACTTTCCGGCAAGTGAAGTGCCAGCTTCGTTGAATGCGGAAGGATGCCCTCGCCCACGAGCTCACACTGCAGGTTCCGACGCAAGAGGACGCCGACAGGACCGGCGGGCTGTCCACGAATCTGCGCCCGAGCAGCCAAAGGGGAAAGGCTCGCGACACTCCCTTTCCGGCGAGCGCGCAAGCAGGAAGCCTGACACTGCGCGAGAAGTTAGGCGCGCGAGCGGATCCCGAAAGGGGTCGGGGGAGAGGAAACAACGAGCCAGCGATCTTACAAACCATCCGGCCTTACCCTCGCGCCTGCGGAGGGCAGGAGCAGCCTGGCGCGCTTATGGGCAGGAAGACTCTGCCGGAAGAAAGTGGCACAGGGGTTAGGCAGGCGTGCTAATGGGCCGGAAGGCTGAAGTGCCCGCCAGGCCTGGAAGGAGGGCAGACCTCCTTCCAGGCGGGACGGTTTCGTGATCTACTGCGCCGGTTCACCAGTCCTAAGCGGCGGCGGATCATCGCAGCAGAAGATCCACCAATCGGCCTGCTTCTTGATATCCTCGCTGCCGTACTTACGCGCCAGTAGGAGGGCGGGTCTAGCCTCCGCGTAGCGGCGTTTATGCACGAGCGCCTCGCCATATGCGCACTGAGCCTCCGGCAGCTTGGGGTTGGCCTTTACCGCTGCTTCCAGATGGGCGAGCTTCTCGGCAGCGGTGATGCCCCTCGACGAGAGTCGGTATGCGGTGATCACCCAGTGACAGAGCGCTTCCATCTCCTTCTTCCGAAGGTTGTTGGGAGCAAAGCGCTCCTCGGACAGACGGGGATGGGTGTCCTGATATGCGATGACCTGGCTCCCGTCGTGCTGAGGGAACGAACCGCGCCGGATCCGGTCGGGCACATCAATGGTGTCGCGCATGGCCTGATCCCATACCTCGCACGCCGTGTCCCAGTAGCCGAGCTTTAGCAGCACCAGAGCGTACTCGCACTCTACCGTAGGGTCAGCGGCAAGCGACGTGCCAACGGTAACGGTCGTCCATCGCTCTTTCTCAGGCGCAGCGCCCTTAGGCAGAACCCTGGTCGAGGGCTCCAGCACTCTCCTCGCCCCTCCGTTGCGGCACTCCAGGATGCCTTTGTAGAGAGTGGCCGCCTCCTTGTAGCGCCCCAGGCGAGCCAGCAGCTGCGCCAGATGCAGCTCGGCGGTTATGTCGGTTGCATCGAGGTGCAGACACTTCCGATAGTGGCTCTCCGCTTCGAGCAACTGTCCAGCGGCTGCACATACATCCCCGCGCCCCTGCTCCTGTATGGCCCCGGCAAACCGCTGGGTCGCCGCAACACTGAACGCAATCTCCTCCGGGGTGACCGGATACTGTCGCCGCTCGTATACAGTCTGGTGGTAAGCAGGGCCGGAGGGCGTTGTTCCCTGCGCTCTCGTAGCCAAAGAGTAAGCAGCCATCAGCAGCACGAACAGGAGCCACATGTGCTTCTTCATTCCAGGCATCTTCATCTTCCTCTCGCGAGACTAAGCCTCGATCGCAGTCATTCTGTCAGCCCCCGAGCGGCAACAGGAACTGCCATGCAGGATAGGGTGGCCACGATTTGTCGGTTTTGTGCAGACTACCGCATGGAACGGGCGTGAGCGACCACCCTGCGTTCGGCCGAGTGGCACCCGCATCCCAGGTCCAGTCGGTGACCTCAAGAGGCACCCACTCCGAGCCTAGCCCACTGTCGAAAGGCCTGTACATGAGGTACATGTGAAACGTGTCAGCAATCGAGAAGCTACGCAGGCCGGACGAAAAGCCCACGAGGGGCAAATCGGAGAGGCCGTTTGGGAGTGGGTCCGGCGAGGTTCCGTCATCTGGGAAGCCGAGGCCAACGTCACCGCGCGGCGCGTAGGAGAGAGTGCCGTCGAGACATTCACTGCCATTGTAGGGATGGTGTGCGGGAGGATCCCCATCGTAATTGATGGTGGAATCCGGGACAGCTACCTGTTGCAGATGCCATCGGCCCTCCCCCACATGCATGAAGAGGGCTGGACCGGAGACAGACACTCTCCATGTTATGGCTTGCGGACTGGTGGAAGAACTCAGCGCGACGGTCTGATCTGCGTTTATAACGACGGCCCCGTCGGCACCCAGCGTGCTGTCAAAAGCCCACTCTGGCGCAACGACGCTGAGCATGACTCTGGCTTCAACGTCGTAGAATTTGCCGTTAAGGATCGCTTCGCCTGCCACGAACATTTTGACGGTGCTGGGCTTTGCAAAGTAGCAGGGCCCGAGCGAGGTGCTGCCGTAGAGGCTGGGGTCGAGGAGGTCCGCTCGGCCGAGAGGCGGGGTGGCGCTCTCCTCGAACTGGGTGTAGAGCAAGGACGGAGAGTTGTCCGGGTTGGTCGGCCACCAGTGCATGTTGGTGAAGGTCGCTGTGCCAGCGACGGGGCTCGCCGTGAACTTCTGGCCCACGATAATTCGGTATCCGGTGGCCGTGTCCCCGCTCGCTCCTCCGAAGCCGATGACAACAGGCGTGGCGTATGCGGAGATACCCACCACGTCGTTGCAAAAGATCATACCGTTCCCGCTTCCGGACATGGCGGGACTGAAAGTATACGTGAATGAGTTGCCGGGCTCGCTCTGTACGAAGGTGTACGTGGCAACATCCCGGTCGGTAGTCGTGTGGGTGTCGGGATGGGTGGTGGTGTGAGTGGCGTTCGGCAGACCGCTCGACGCCGACGCCTGGGGATAGACCGGGAGTGGATAATTGGTTGCATCTGCTTCCGCGTCGCAGTGGATTGTCACGAACGTGCAGGCGGGCGGTAGATCGAAGTCTCCGTCCTTTGCCCACACGAAGGTGATGGTGACTGCTCCGGATATGGAGGGCGGCGGTACGCCGGCCGTCTGCCCGTGGAAAACACCTGCTCCCGCTGGCCCCCAATGCTGGTACGGTGCCGGCCCGCTGTAGTAGTAATCGTAGTGGCCGGCGGTGGCTGCAATGGGAGCGGCGAGCATCGCGACGGCAGCGATCATGCGGGCGGCGCTGATGAGAGGTCTCGCGACCCGCCGGTTGGCGGCCGGCCGGTCAGGACCGGAGTGAGAGAGGCCGGTTAACGGCCGGTGGGCAACAGGCGGGCGAACACTCGCCCCCCCCCCCCCGCAAAGCAACGACAGCAGACACTTCATGGCGCACTTCCTTCCTGGAAAGCGCTCACCCCGCCAGGCACTTCTCCCTCGCCCATCTTACCCGGGAGCCCGGTCTCGAAGCACTTTCGCTTCGCACAACCGATCACGGAAACCCGGGTGATACCCGGGCCCGA
>JBBRJW010000009.1:0-13187 GCA_038218705.1 Chthonomonadales bacterium
GACTACCTCTACTTCGCACTACAGATTAACAAACCCGCTCTCCTGGGAACGAACACCGAAGGCTTTTCGCATCCGCTCGAAGACGACGCGGTCATTATATCTCTCCAGACTGACAACGATCATGCGGCCATGGCGCCAACCGCGGACACGGTCACGGTGGCAGTGAGCGAGGCCGGCGGATTCCAGCTCTATTCAGGGGCGGATGCTCATCCTCTCTTCAACAGCATGAAAGACATCGACGCACGTTTGGCGGAGATTGCAAAGGATCCAGATCCCGATTCACAGCGCCAGAAGACGAATGCGTTCCTCGGAACCCTGATCAAAGTCGGAGTTGCTCCCAAGGGCGCGCCGAGGGGCGACCTGGGTGGATCGATGCCGGGATACACCGTGGAAGTCGCCATCCCATGGAGCGACCTGGGTGGCAAGCCTGCCGCTGGAACACATTTCGGTTTCAATGTCGTTGCACAGTCCCGATCCGTGGACAGCCCTACTATCCAGAGTCTCTCCCCACGCGTCAAAACGCCATCCGACGTCTCCATCCCGGCCCTCTGGAGCGAGCTTTCGCTCAATGCCACCGCAGTAGCCGGTGCTGGACAGGCCATTGCTAGCGCCCGGGTCAACATCGCAAGCAAGCCGTCGGTGAATGGTGAGATATCCACCGGCGAGTACAGTGAAATCACCGGGTTCCAGTTCGGGGAGCGCAGCCGGTTTGATAACGGCCCGGCCGCGGTGGCCGCTACGGTTGCGGCACGAATCAGACCCGAGTTCACGCCTCGCCCGCCTCGTCCCGTCGTCTCCCCTACGCCTGTCGTGCTGGCGGCTCCGCCGTCTCCGCATCTCGCCCAGCCCCTCCCTCGCCTGGTGCTGGCGCGTTATGAGTACGCCTACCAGGGCGATCCGCGAAAGAGCGTGGGCAGCGCCCATGTTTCAAGGGAAGACGGCTCGTCGCTCCTTGCCCATCATCCACTCGATGGCGCAGGGCCGTGGTTCAGTTTCGATCGCGTGGACTGGCACCGCCGACAGCTCGCAGAAGCGCGCCGCGAAGGCATCGACGTGCTTCTGCCAGTGTACCGCGGCGGTGCCCGTGACCGCGACAATTTTGCTGACAAAGGCCTCCTTGTGCTTGCTGAAGCGCTCCGCTCCCTGCGGGATGGCGGTGAGGACTATCCTCAGATCGGGCTAATGCTCGACACTGACAGCCTGCTGCAGACATTTGGCGAGCGGCCGGACCTCTCCGACCGCGCCTCGCAGGAGACCGTTTACCGCGCCATCTCAGCCTTCTTTCGAGCAATCCCCGCCCCTTTCCGGGCAGTCGTTCAGCTCAGTCCCGAGAACGGGGGCCTGCCGGCATACCCTGTCTTCCTCTCCAACAGCGGCGCATTTCAGAAGCTCGCTCCGGGCTTTGCGGCCGCGCTGCGTGCTCGGGCCATTGCCGAGCTTGGCGCAGACCTCCTGCTGGTCGGCGATAACGAAACGGCTGACGCTGGCGCGGACGGCGTCGTAGCCGGCGCGGCAGGCCATCAGGCGGGCTGGATCCAGGTCGCATCGGTCTCCTCGCTCACGGGAGCGCCACCTGCCGCCGGCATTGGCGAGCCGCCGGTTGCGAAGGACGGCTACCGCACTTCCTGGACCCGTGCACTGGCGAGCGGCGCAAGCTGGGTACTGCTGCCGACGTGGAATGACTTCGAGCTCGGGGCTGAGGCAGCACCCAGCATGGAGCAGGGATATAGCGCAGCCGACAGCATCCGACTCTACACCCGGATGTTTGCAGGCCAGCAGAAACTCGCGGCCAGAGCGACCTGGCACAACATACCGCGTTCGATAGCTCCCGGTGGAACGGTTCAGACGGAGGTCCGGATCCAGAACACGGGAATGGCAGGCTGGGGTCCTCAAAAGGGCGTGCAGCAGCCAGTTGGGATTGCCTTCCGATGGCGATCAGGGGGAAAGATCGTAGCGGAATCAAAGGCCCTCCCCGTAGTCGAGCCGATTTTCGGCCAGCAGGAGCGCACGTTCCCGCTCGCCATTGCGGCCGCCGACCGAAGCGCCCATGCGCTCCCCCCGGGCGACTACCTGCTGGAAATATCGGCTTGCCCGCTGGATGGACACGGAGCTGCGCAGTGGTCGGCAGCAGCCCCGGCTCTCTCAGTCCCGGTTAGCATCGGCAGTGCGCCCACTGCGCTCGCCGCAACGCTGGTTCAGAGTGACCTGCCTGCGACCGTGGAGAGCGGCAGTGCCTACGAGGTGCATGCTGCCCTTCGAAACGATGGGGGCGCACCATGGGTTGCAGCCGATGGAGGTCGCATCACGCTGCGCCTCGTCCGCGTCAGCAAGGTTGACGGCACGGCAGAGCCCGTCACGGCCGCTGATGCCACGATGGCACTCTCGCAGGATGTTCGGCCGGGCGAAACCGTCCCGGTCCGCCTCGTACTGCCGCTTACCACGCCAACCGGCGAGGCGCTGCCGCGCCCACAGGCAGCCGACACGTGGACCTACGGCGCACGCTGGGAAGTTGCCTTCGACGGAGGCGCGCACGCGGTCTCTGCTGCGGAACGCAGCTCCGCTCGCGGAGTAGCACTCGCGCCGCAGGCCATTGCGCTGACAGACTATGACTTTGGTCCACTCTTCACGCAGGACTTCACTCCGCTTCAGCTCCCTGGCGAGCGGAGGCTCCCCGTTCGGCTCGGTCTGCGTAATCGCGGACCGCAAACATGGAAGCGCACGTCCGTGCGAGTGGGCTACCACTGGTACTACCAGGACGGATCCGAGTTCTTCTTCGAAAACGAGACCACTCCGATCGCCGAGGATGTTCCGGTCGGAGGCGAAATTCGCGACATGCTGGCCTGGGTTACCGCTCCGCCTCTGGACGGCCGCTACTGGCTTGTCTGGGACCTTAAGGTTGGCGATACCTGGGCATCTACCACCGAAGCCACTCACGCCTTTGATTCTCGGGTACACGCGGTGGACGTTATCGGTGGACGCCTTAACTTCGCCGATCTCACAAAGGCGTACAACATGGACGGGGTCGGGTCTTCCGGCGACAGGATCGCGGATTTCGATGGAGCCGGGCGATCGTTCCCGGAGTCCCTGATGCCCCCCTACCCGGATGTTCCCGTTACGGCGGCGACGATGTGGGAGCCTACCCTCAAGCAGGGCCCGGAGTCTCCCCGTCGCTTCTCGTTCCGGTGGGGACCGAAGGAGGGGCTCGATAAGAACCTGATCCAATGCCGTGGACAGCGCGTGGAACTCGGAAAGAGCGCCGGTCAGTGCCGCATCCTTCACATTGTGGCGGCCTCCACGGGCGCGGACATCAGTACGACGGTAAAGCTCATCTTCCAGGAGCCCAGCAGCCAATCAGAAGATATCTATCCGTTCTATGCATCGCGCTGGGACCAGCCACAGGCGGCGGACGAGCCTGCGCTGCAGTTTCCGTGGCATATGGAGCGCACAGGCCCCGTCGCGGGCACCGTGGGCCTCTACCACTACAGGATCACCATTCGCGAGCCCCGTCTTCTCGTCGCTCTGCAGCTTCCAAACGAGCCCCGCGCCAAGATAGCTGCGATCACTCTGGAGAAGTAGAGACAGCGTAGACGCACACAGAGTCGGACGCCCCATCACGCAGATGCGCGATGGGGCGTCCTTACTTGTCGGTCTCTTGCCGGGTCAGGCGGTCTTGCCGATCTTGAAGAGCTTGGTCCCGCACGTCGGGCACGTGCCAGAAGTCGCGGGTCGGCCGTTCTTCATGGTAACCGGCGTAGGGTCCTTCATCTCTTTCTTCTCTTTGCACTTCATGCAGTAAGCTTCCATTTGGGCGCTCCTTTAAGTGGGATATGCGGACATCTTTTCGGCTGAACCGGTAGGAATTCCTGCAATCGGCCCATCCTTTCCGTGGAAAATACAGACGGACGGCGCAATGAGCGCTCAAGTCCACCATCACCATGCAGCGTTACGCACCGCAGCGTCTCAGCGGCGCGTGGTACAATGAAGATCAGAATAGATCGTTCCTTGCGAAGGGGGCCTGGTATGGCAATCGAGATTCTGGATCCGGAGCGAATTGATGAGCGGGAGGATTCGCTCGACACGGAATCGGGCGGGATGCCGCCGATCTTCGGCCGCTGCCCTGTCTGCAAGAAGCCGCTCTTCCCTCGCGACCGATTCACCGGGCAGCCAAAAGCTCCTCCGGTGGGGACCGGTTATGAGAGCCGCGCGAAGTGCGGCGGGTGTGAGAGCATTATCTGCTACATCGGCGATGGCAATTGGCGTCTGGTCACAGATGGCGACATCACCGAGGATGATCTGCAGGCTGACTCGCTCGGGCTCTAAGCCAGCCGATCGGCCGACAAGATTGAGGGCCCCTCTGCACTGCGATTGCGCAGCAGAGGGGAACTTGTTTTTGCGGGTTCAAAGTGCTGCGGCGACGATCTCCTTCGCCTCGCTCAGGATCTCGTCTAGATGCTCCTGGCTGCGGAAGCTCTCCGCATAGATCTTGTAGACGTCCTCCGTGCCCGAGGGGCGGGCCGCGAACCAGCCCTGCTCGGTAACAACCTTCAGGCCGCCAATCTCCGCACTGTTGCCCGGGGCGCGCGTCAGCCGATCGACGATTGCATCGCCGGCGAGCGTGGTTGCCTGAACATCCGATGGGTCGAGCTTCTTCAAACGGCTTTTCTGCTCGGGACTGGCCGGGGCGTCAACGCGCGTGTAGATCGGTGCGCCGAGAAGCTCTGTCAGCTCACGATAGTGAATACCGGGGTCCCTGCCGGTTCTGGCCGTGATCTCGGCCGCCAGCAGTCCCATGATGAGCCCGTCTTTGTCTGTCGTCCATACGGTCCCGTCCTGCCGCAAGAACGACGCTCCTGCGCTCTCCTCGCCCCCAAACCCGTACGAGCCGTCGACTAGACCCTCTACGAACCACTTGAACCCGACAGGCACCTCGGCGACGCGGCGGCCCAATGTCTTCCCCACCCGGTCAATCATGCTGCTGCTGACAACGGTCTTTCCAATCGCGCTGTCTGTGCGCCAGCCTGTACGATTGCTGAACAGGTAGGAGATCGCCACAGATAGAAAATGGTTTGGATTGAGCAGTCCAACGCTGGGAGCGACGATCCCGTGACGGTCCGCGTCCGTGTCGTTGCCAAAGGCGATGTCGTACTGGTCCTTCAGGTGCACCAGGTCCGCCATCGCATAGGGGGACGAACAATCCATTCGTATTTTGCCGTCGCGATCAACCGGCATGAATCCAAACGTGCGATCTACGCGGGAGTTGACCACTTTGATATCGAGGCCGTAGAGCTCTGCAATAGGCTCCCAATAGGCCACGCTGGAGCCCCCGAGCGGGTCAGCGCCAAGCCGAAGGCCAGATCCACGAATTACATCCAGGTCAATTACGCTCGCCAGGTCGCTCACGTACGGCCGGATGTAGTCGTGGAGATGCGTCGAAGGAACGCGCATAGCCTGCTCCTCGGACACACGGCGAACTCCGCTTGCGCCGCCAGCGAGCAGCTCGTTTGCGCGATCCTGGATCCACCCGGTGATTCTCGTGTCCGCAGGACCGCCGCTCGGCGGATTGTACTTGATCCCGCCGTCTCCGGGCGGATTGTGGGAGGGCGTGAGGATAAGTCCGTCAGATTGCGATTTGCCGGCCGCGTTATGGGTCAGAATCGCATGTGAGATGACAGGGGTCGGAGTGAAGCCTCCGCCCTCCGCCACGTACACCTCCACCGCATGGGCAGCGAGAACCTCCAGCACGGTACGCTGCGCAGGCTCTGAGAGCGCATGGCTGTCCATGCCCAGGAAGAGAGGGCCCGCAATACCGGCGATGCGACGGTATTCGACCACCGCCTGTGTGATGGCGAGAATGTGCGCCTCGTTGAAACTCCCGTTGGACGCTGTCCCGCGGTGCCCGGACGTCCCGAAGCTAACGCGCTGGAGGGGGTCACCCGGATCCGGCGTAGTAGTGTAATACTCGTCCCAGAGCGCGGGAATATCGATGAGAAGTGCCGGCGGGGCATGTTTGCCGGCGAGCGGACTGATGGCCATTAGGGGAGTTCCTCGCAATTGGTAGGCCGCTCAGGCAGGAAGCCGGCGGCCCGGTTAGATGGTTTGGACGCCGACCCGAAAGCGAGCGTGCGCCGCGTCTATTGTATCTGATGCAGCCGCTTCAGCCGCGCAACGATCGCGTGATTCGTAACCACTTCTGCGGTGAACCCATCCCACGATTCGCTGGTTACCCAGGTAAAGGGGTTGTTATTGGAGATTCCCAGGTAGACGTCCACGTGGTTCTGCTTCACCCCGAACCCATCGTCCGCGGCCATAAAGTAGCCGTCGTGGTGCACAACCCGGCCATCGGGCAGTCTCACCCGACACCCCCGGGCGGCCGGCACGTAGAGCACGGTTCCAACTCGCATTCTGTGGATGTCAACGGCGAGCGACCGGAACGGCCGAAGCTGATATCCCTCCGCGCCCTCGCCGAACGGGGTACGAGACCGGCGAAAAAGCACATAGGGAGCCTGCGGCATGTCCGGGGTATAGCGTGCGCAGTTGGCTTGCCGCCGCTTTCCGATACCAGCGAACGTGTAGACGACCCCATCAATTCGCAGCGCGCCCTCAACTGCCGCCCTGCAGAAATCGGGCTCAGGCAGCTCGGGTCCCAGCTTCTTGCCACTCTCATCGCGAAGCGCAACTCCCTTACCCGCGCGATGCGTGGGGGTCCAGTACCACGTCGCCCAGAGGTGCACCTTTCGGCCGTGTCGCTGCGGAGCGGGCAGGCTGAAGTCGTCGCGGATGCTTTCACGTCGCGCGGCGGGCGCGGTACGCCGGGGCGCAGGTGCTGCCGAATGGGCAAATACGGCGGGCGAGCTCCCCGCCAATTTGATGATCGAAAGCATGGCGCAGCCGGCCAGAATCGTACGGCGGACGATCCAGTTTGCTGGCTTCATGGCGGCCCTCCTCCCGGTGCACTGCTCCGCGCGACCTACTCTCCGCTGGATCCGGCTCCGGAACCTGCGCCTATGATCTGAATCTTATCGCCCGACTGCACCTGAGACTGTCCGGTCGTGATTACCATGTCCCCCGGCTGAACACCGGAGAGGATCTCCGTCTGCCGCGGATTGGCAAACCCGGTTCGGACCGTTCGCTCGAGAGCTTTGCCGCCCACAGCCACCATTATTCGCCCGCCTCCATTCGCGGGCTCCAGAACCGCGTCCCTTGATACCAGGACCGCATCGGGATGTGTCGCGAGCGTGATTCGGCCGCGAGCAAACATCTGCGGACGGAGCAACCCGCGCTCGTTCCGCAGGGTTACGCGCGCAGTAAAGCTTCTCGCAGTGGACGATGCCACCGGGAAGATCTTGCTCACCTGGCCCGCGAACTTCCGCCCGTTCAGAGCATCGACCGTTATCTCAGCCGGCTGTCCTACGTGTATTTCGGCGAACTGGCTCTCAGAGAGCTGGGCGTCGAAGAAGATCGTATCCAGCGAAACGACCCGCATTACATCCGGTTTCACGGTCGATACCTGCATGCCCGGCTCCACCTTGCGCTCGGCAACCACTCCGGTGATGGGAGACCGAACGGAGGCATCCCGAATTGCCTGCTGCGCAAGATTCACGGCGGCCCCAGCCTGCCGCACCCCGGCCTGCGCGGCGGTGATCTGGCTGAGAGCGGTCTGAACATCTGCCTGCCGGAGTTGTATCTGATTGCGGTTGGCTGTCGCGGTAGCCAGAGTCTGATTGGCCTGCTCCACAGTGGCTTGAGAGCGCCGGATATCCTCCGGACGCGACCCCTCCTGCACCAGGCTCTGCGCCTGGAGGGCCGAGTTGTACCGCGCTACCGTGGAGTTGTAGCGAGCGCTTGCCGCGTCGGCCGTTGACTGTGCCTGATCGAGCTGCTGAGACGATATGGCCTGTTCACGATAGAGCGCCTGATAGCGCTTGAGGTCCGCGCGCGATTTGTCCAGATCGGCGCGCGCCGAGTCCCGGTCAGCTCTGGATGCCTCAACCGCCTCGGCGGCCTGCTGCCGCTCCTGAGTACGAGCGCCCTGCTTTACCACGGCCGCAGATTCACGCGCTGCATCGAGCCCAGCGGTCGCCAGCTTCACGGATGCGGCGGTCTGCTGCTCCGTTAGCTTGAGGTTGGTCTTTGCATCCGCCAGGGCGATATTGGCCTGGGAGAGCCTGGTCCGCGCTGTTAGAAGGTTGGCCCACTGCTGCTCGTACTGATTCTTAAGGTCGGTAGTGTCCTGCTGAACCAGCACCTGCCCGGCCCGCACCAAGTCGCCCTCACGTGCAAAGACCGCGACGACCTTACCACCAAGCTTGACACCAACGGTGACATCATTCAGAGCTGCAAGTGCCCCTGTAACTTCCGCAACATCCGATATCGGGCCCTGCACGGCCTTTGATACGCTCACCTGCGTTGCGGCTTTCGGTGCACCGGGCCCACCCGGACCCGCTCCGGCGGCCGGGGCCGGCTGATGGCAGCCCGCCAGGGGGCCGACGAGTGCCGCAAATGCGCCCAGCGCAATAAGCGACAGAGCAGTCGATCGAATCTGCATTTTGAATTTTCCTCTGACAAATTGCGGCCTGTGCGCTCGAAAGCGCGCCGCGGTTCACACCTGCGGGTTACGAGACTGGACTCAGCGTGTCGGGCGCCCCGTTTTAGGAACTCCCACTTCACGCGGTGAAGGCGGCGCCACGTAACCTGGCCCGCTGCCAACATAGGCATAGCGCCCGACAGCTTTATCAAGACGCGCCCGGGCCCCGTTGTAATCGTAGAGTGCATTCACCTGATTGGACTCAGCCTGAGTGAGCGCGTTCTGCGCGTCGCTCAGCTCGAGCAGGGGCGAAATGCCAGCCTGCGTGGAGACGCCAGCCTGGTACCGAACCACGGCGAGCCGGTATCCCTCACGGGCCTGAACCACGGCCTGATTTGACAGCCCCACGCGATCCCGCGACTGGAGCAGTGTCAGGTAAGCCTGACGCACCTCTAGCTCGACAAGGTCCAGCGTCTGCCTCCGGTTCGTCTCCGCGGAAGCAACGTCGGCCCGAGCCTGAGATACTCGCGCGCGGGCGACACCGCCGTCGAAGATCGGGATCGAAACCGAGACAATCGCCTGCGCGCTCGTGGTTCGGGGCGAGAAGCCTCCGTTGTCCGGTGCATAGGCTGCCCCGCCGGTGATCGCAAGCAAGGGAAGCGTCGAGCGACGAGCGAGTACGATGCCGCGCTCCGCCGCCGCGATCGCGGCATCACCCTCCATCACTTCGGGTCGTAACCCGATAGCCTCGGCAACGAGCGGCTGGTAATCCGATCCGGCGGGCAGCGGGTCGGAAGCGACAATTGGCCCGGAAGGCTCCGTGATGGCAGCGGATGGAACGGGCTCCCGCACGTTTGACTGAAGCGGAACGCTATAGGCCGGAAGCACTGCCGGCGTGCCAGGAGGGACCGTCACCGCACCCGCGTCCGTGATACTGGTGCGCGATGCGATCGAGACGCCCATGTTATTGTGGAGAGCGGCAAAAGCCAGGCTCACCTGATTGCGAGCCTGGATCAGGTTCTGCTGTGAGCTGTCAACGTCCGTCTGGGCTCGCAGAACGTCGAAGCGAGCGACGACTCCCGCCCGGAACTTAATCTCTGCGTCCGCCAGTCGGCCATTGGCGTTGCGGAGGCTCTCCTCCGCAACGCGCAAGAGAGCCGTCGCCCTCAACACGTCGTAAAACGACGATTTCACATCGAGCACGATCTGATTTCTGGCGCGATTGATATCAAGCCTCGCCTGAACTTCCTGAAACCGCGCCTGATCCGTGGCCGTGCGCAGCAGGCCTGAAATGTCAATGGGCAGCGTTGCTTGAAGTCCGAAATTGCGCTGTGTCGGCTTAACCAGAGTAATCGACTGCTGGCCAAAGCTGGCAGTCGAGCCTTGGTCGAGCTGAGTGACGGTAGCGCTCGCACCGATGGTCGGGTAGAATGCGGCGCGCGTCTCGGACGTTCGCCCCTGGGCACGAAGCAGCGTCTCGCCCGCCAGTGCAAGCGAGCGATTGTTCGCCAGCGCAACAGCAACGGCCTGATCAATCGTCAGCGGTGCGGACGAGTTAACGCCGGGAACCTGCCGAACATCCGGGGAGGTAAGCGCTGGCCGCCTGGGATCTGCACTCGGGCCTGCGGGCGAGGGCACCGGCGCTTGCAGCCCGGTAGCGAGGGGTGCGTCGGGCCCGGGAGCGACCTGGCCACTCACGTTACCTGCGACGAGAAGAAGTGCGCATCCGCCGACGAGAGCTCTCCCGTGACGGAAAACAAGGTGTCTGTTCATTCAGGCGGTTCCTTCAGCCCGATCCCTTGGACCGGGCTCCAGCGCTAGGCGCTGCCTACCACAAACGTCGCCAATAAACGTACGACCGAAACGATTACACCGTTGCGTCTGGAACGGACCGACCGACAGTGCATCCGATTCCGCGCCACACGAGCTTGTAGGCCGTTTCAAACGCATCATGCAGGCTCACCACATCGTCGCCCTGGGCCCATGCGAACAGAGCGCTCAGGTGCACCAGACAGAGGTGCGCCGCTAGCTGCTCCTCGCCGAACTCTGCGCGAAGCTCACCCGATTCCTGAGCTTCGCGAACCAGTTCCTGGACCGTCGACAGGAAGCGATGGCGAACCTCAAGATGCGCGACGCGCACGGCAGGGTTCGTAAGAGCGAGCGAGAGGAGGGTCCTTGTAACGCGTTTGTTAGGGTTCCTGCGCTCCTCAACTTGACGCACCACCCACATCAGCTTGCGAAAAGTCTGGCCGTATTCCGCTTCGCCGTCCGTGTCGGGACCGCGAAGCGCCTCACGCTCGATCTCGGCAGACTCAAGCATCTCGGTCATAAACTTGTGCTGGGCTTCAAACGCATAACCCACAACAGCTTCCTTGTTGGCGAAGTAGTTGAAAAACGTCCCTTTGCCAACGTCGGCTGCCTCGGTAATCGCCTCTACGGTCACCGAATCGAAGTCCCGTTCAGCGAGAAGTGCCATTGCCGCGCGGAAGAGTCGGTCGCGTGTCTCCGTCCGCCTCCGCTCACGACGGGAGGGAGGAGCCGAATCACTAACCATGCAATTATCAACCTGCTGCTCGCCCGCTGCGCTCACGTCGTTAACCTGTTCCTGACTGCCGGTCAAGTTTGACTGAGAAGAGCATACCCGCCCCCCCGCGACGTTGTCAATGATGATGCTCCCAACGCGCGGCGGTGAGGCAAACGGTTGACTTCGAGCGCCGAATTTCGCTATAATACGCATGAGTTTGACGCTTAAGCAGGTCTCCGGGCCAGATAGCCCGATGCATGGAAAGTAGGTTCCCTTGCTCCGCCTGATCGATGTCGCCGCGAGTGGATTCGCGGCAGCCGCCCCGGCCCTTCGCCGCACGACGCTTCAGGATAATCCGCGCGTCGAGGCCATCGCAAGGGAGATCATTGCCGATGTCCGTGAGCGCGGCGACGACGCGCTTCTTGAGCTGGGGCGCCGTTTCGACTCTCCTGATCTCGCGTCCATCGAGGTCTCAACGGAAGAGTGGGACCGCGCCGATTCTTCCGTCGGGCCTGACCTTCGCTCCACTCTCCAGGCGTCTGCCGCCAACATCACTTCGTTTCACGAGAAGCAGCGCCGTACAAGCTGGTTCGACGCCCTGCCCGACCAGATAACCGGCCAGATTGTCCGCCCCCTCGCCCGAGCCGGGGTCTACGTCCCCGGTGGCACCGCAGCCTATCCTAGCACCGTATTGATGACCGCTATACCGGCCAGGGTTGCAGGTGTGGCGGAGATCGTGGTCACCACCCCGGCATCGCGCGACGGCTCGGTCCCACCGCTCGTCCTCTGCGCCGCACGGATCGCGGGGGTCAGTCGCGTCTTCAAAGTGGGAGGCGCTCAGGCAATCGCGGCGCTCGCCTACGGAACTCGGACGGTGCCACAGGTCGATAAGATCGTCGGCCCGGGAAATGTCTACGTCAATGTCGCGAAGAAGCTCCTCTGGGGAGTGGCGGACATCGACATGCTTGCCGGCCCGAGCGAAGTCTGTGTGGTGGCGGACGAGGGCGCAAATCCCCTCTTCGCAGCCATGGACCTGCTAACGCAGGCCGAGCACGATGTCGAGTGCGCGGCTTACCTTATAACTCCTTCTGCGGCATTCGCATCGAGCGTGCAGTCCACAATCGAGGCGCAGCTCAAGGTGCTCCCGAGAAGCGCCATACTGAGGGAGGCGCTCACGAACCATGGGGCCATTCTGGTCACCGAGT
Organism: Chthonomonadales bacterium; assembly: GCA_038218705.1. Taxonomy (GTDB): domain Bacteria; phylum Armatimonadota; class Chthonomonadetes; order Chthonomonadales; family Chthonomonadaceae; genus JBBRJW01. The sequence continues at coordinate 12,254 of JBBRJW010000009.1, forward strand.
CGCTGGAGCAGGCATACGAGCTCGCGAACATCTGTGCGCCGGAGCATCTGGCCCTGATGGTGCGCGACCCTCTGGCCGCACTCGGCCACATTCGGAATGCCGGTGCAATCCTGATGGGGGACTACTCGCCCCAGACCCTGGGCGACTACCTGGCAGGCCCCAGCCACACCCTGCCAACCAGCGGTACGGCGCGCTTTGCGTCACCCCTGCACGTGGATACCTTCCTTAAGAAGTCGAGTTTCATCTACTACACGGCCGGCGCGCTCCGAGCGGTCGCAGACCCGCTCGCAGCATTCGCAAGGGCCGAGGGTTTCGACGCACATGCGCGGGCTGTTGAGGCGCGCCAGGAGACGAAGTGAGCCCGATGCGTGCTGCAACCATCCACCGAAAGACCAACGAGACTGATATAGAGGTAACCGTCAACCTGGACGGCGAAGGTGCGCATGAGGTTTTCACGGGCGTCGGATACCTTGATCACATGCTCACGCATATCGCGCGCCACGGTCTCATCGACCTGACGATCAAAGCAGCGGGCGATCTGGAAATCGACGACCACCATACGGTTGAGGATGTTGGCATTGCGCTTGGCAAGGCCCTTGCGGGTGCCCTTGGCGACCGCAGCGGTATAACACGGGTCGGGAACGTGGCCGTACCGATGGACGAGGCACTGGTCTTCTGCGCCATCGATATCAGCGGCCGCGGATTCCTCGCCTCAAATCTCCGCTTCCCAAGCCCGGTGCTGGGAGCCTACACGACTGAGATGACGCCGGAGTTCTTCCGAGCAGTCGCCGCGAACGCCGGGTGGACGGTCCACCTTCAGCAGTGGGCTGGAGAGAATACGCACCATATCATTGAGTCGGCCTTTAAAGCCTTCGGCCGGGCCCTTGCGGAAGCGGTTCGGCCAGACCCCCGAGTGAAGGGAATCCCCTCTACG
>JBBRJW010000010.1:0-13026 GCA_038218705.1 Chthonomonadales bacterium
CCCGGCGGCACCATCGATGCGGCCGATACCTGGGTCGAGCTCGAGGCGAAGGATGAGCGGGGCCGCACGATCTACCACAGTGGCGGGCTTCAGTGGAAGGATGGTCCGGTGGAAGCTGGCGCAGAGCAGTACCGCGCCCTGCAGATCGACGGCCACAGCAATCCCATCAACAAGCGCAATGCCTGGGCAGCGCGAGCGGTAGTCTATGCCAAGGTGATCCCGCCCGGCGCTGCCGATGTCGTCCACTTCCGGCTCGCCGTGCCGCGCGATTGCGGCTCACGCGTTACGCTCACCGCAAAGCTCAACTACCGAAAGTTCAACTGGCTGAACAACCAGTTTGCCTATTCCGGGCGCACCGACGACACACCACGCCGTACCGCGCGGGTCTCCCCGGCGGTGGTTCCGACGGCGCTCGGTCACCTCCCGGACGGCCCGGCCAAGACCACCGGACCTGTGTCGCACGGATGGGACGATCGGCCCATGCGCTACGACGCGGACCCGGGCTCTGTCTCCGGCGACATCAAGGATGTGCCGGTGCTGCCGATCACGATCCTGGCTCAGTCCACCGTCACTGTGCCGGTCGTGGATGCCGGTGCGCCGGCGGTTGCGCCGCCGCTCCCGGGGGACGAGAAGAAGGACCGCATTCGCTGGAACGATTACGGCATCGGCCTGCTGCTGCAGGGCGACTTCCGGCACGCGACCAGCGCGTTTGAACAGGTCACGAAGATCTCGCCGAAGTGGCCGGAGGGATACGTCAACATCGGCCGCGTTCGCCAGGCGGAGCGCGACAGCGGAGCTGCGCAGGCGGCTTTCCAGAAGGCGTTCGCCCTCTACGACGCAAAGCCCACGCCCATGACGAAGTATCAGCGGGCCCGCACGGAATTCTTCTACGCGCAGACCCTCTTCGACCTGGGTAGCCTGGAGGAGAGCCTCGCCAGACTTGACCATGTCATGGAGATCTTCCCAGAGGACCGCAACGTCCGTAACATGGCGGGAACCGTTCTCTTCCGGCTCGGCAAATACGACGATGGGATCACGCATCTCCGGAAAACTCTCGCCATCGATCCCGAGGACATCGCCGCGCACTACAATTTGATGAAGTGCTTCCGGGCGAAGGGCGACCCGGAGTCCATGAAGGCGGCCGCCGTTCACGAGCAGCTCTATCGTCGGTTCAAGGTCGACGAAACGACCACCGATCTGATCGGTCCCTATCAGCGCGCTCATCCGGCGGATAACAACCTTGCTCAGCGCATCCATGAGCATGGCGCGCCCATCATTCTGCCAAAATCAGACTGGCTTGTGAAGCGAGAGCAGGCCGCGGCCAAGCACCCCGCGGCTGCGCGCAAAGCGCGCCGGGATCACGGGCCAGTAGCGAACGTTCGGCCGCAGATCGAGGCCCAACACGCTGGCACGGTCGACGCCCTGAGCGCCCACGTGGAGGGCAACCAACTCTAATGGCCTATCCCTCGACGACAACCGCAAGTCGGCATTCGCTCGCCTCTCTCCTCGCGGCGGCAGCGCTTCTCGCGCTGCTGCCCGGCTGTCACCACGCAGAACCAACGGTTGGCCCCGTCACACGGGCAGCAGCGCCCTCAACCCTCCGATTCACGGATGTGACCGAAGCGGCGGGAATTCGGTTCCAGCATGTCAACGGCGCTTCCGTCAACAAGCTGCTGCCGGAGACCATGGGGAGCGGGCTCGCCTGGATCGACTACGACAGCGACGGCTTCCCCGATCTCTTCCTTGTGAACAGCCGGCCCTGGACGCCTGCTGAGCGCGCGGCGGCGCATCTGCCCCCGGAGAGCGCGAACGGCGCTGCGCCCACGTGCAGGCTGTACCACAATAATCGAAACGGCACGTTTACCGACGTCACTCGCCAGGCGCATCTCGACGTCCCGATGTACGGAATGGGCGTGTGCGTTGGCGACTTCGACAACGACGGTCACGCGGACCTCTATATAACCGGTCTCGGCCGCAACTTCCTCTTCCACAATAACGGAAACGGTACATTCTCTGATTCCACAAATCGGGCTGGCCTGCGCGACGCAGGCTGGTCTACCAGCGCGGCGTGGGTGGACTACGATCGGGACGGCAAGCTGGACCTCGTCGTCGCGCATTATGTTAAGTGGACCCCGGCCACCGATATTCCGTTCCTGAAGAACGGTCACCGCACCTATGGAACTCCGCAGCAGTACTCGGGCGAGCCGCTAACGCTCTACCACAACCTTGGAAACGGCCGCTTCGCCGAAGTGAGCCAGCGCGCCGGCCTGCGCGTAGGAACCGATGGCCGAAAGCTCCAGGGCAAATCGCTGGGCATCTGCATCTGTGACTATGATGGCGATGGCTGGCCGGACATTGCGGTCGCCAACGACACCGAGCCTAACTACCTGCTCCACAACGAGAAGAACGGCACGTTCAAGGAGATGGGCGTCGATCAGGGCATGGCCTACAACGATTCCGGAGCGGCACGCGGCGCGATGGGAATCGACTCGAGCGATTATGATCACTCTGGCCGCGAGAGCCTCCTCATCGGCAACTTCTCTAACCAGATGCTGGCCCTCTACCACAATCAGGGCGCCATCTTTCGCGACGTCGCGCCCCAGTCGGGAGTCGGCCCGCCCAGTCTCCTCTCGCTCTCGTTCGGCCTCTTCTTCTGCGACCTCGACAACGACGGCTGGCCCGATATTTTCGTGGCCAACGGGCACATCGACGACGACGTGCAGGAGGACCAGAAGGAGGTTGCCTACGCAGAGCAGCCGATGCTCTTCCGCAACCTGGGCGATGGTCGCTTTCAGAACGTCGCTGCAGTGGCCGGCGCCCCCCTCAGCAGTAAGTACGTTGCCCGTGGAAGCGCCTACGCTGACTTCAACCTCGATGGCTACTGCGACATCGCCTTCACCACCAGCGGCGGGCCCGCGCACCTGCTGCGTAACGGCGGGGGGCCTAACCACTCCCTACGCCTGGAGCTCGAAGGAACCAGATCGAACCGGAGCGCGATCGGCGCGAAGCTGACGGCCACCGCTGACGGCCGCAAGCAGACGTATATGGTCCACAGCGGCTCTTCCTACTGCTCCCAATCGGAGCTCCCCATCATCGTGGGCCTCGGCAGCGGCGCTTCCGCATCCGTCACGATCGAGTGGCCGTCCGGCGCGAAGACCGAGCTGCCCGGCCTCCAGGCAGGCCAGATCTATACGGTCGTCGAAGGCGCGGCGGCCCCGGTCGCCCGCCCGTTCGGCCAGCCCCGCAAATAGCCTGGTCTGTGCCCTAGTCCGCTGACCTCTTCCGTGTCAGGGAAGCGCTCAATGTGCTGCCCGACAAATAGCCTGAACCTTTTCCCCTCCTCCTGTACCCAACTCCATAGAAGTCAAGGTTGAACGGGCCCGCAAGGGCCCGGTGGAGCGTCTATGCACCGCGACTACAAGTTGGCGAAACGCATTCTGCAGGGCGAGCGCGCGGCGTTCGCCGAGCTGGTCGATCGCTACGGCGCACCGATCCGGCGTCTCGTCGGCCGCTACATCGAGAATCCGGCCGACGCAGACGACGTGACCCAGGCGGTCTTCTGCGACCTCTATCGCTGCATCGGGCAGTATCGCGGTGAGGCAGCGCTCACTACCTGGGCGTATCGCATCGCAGTGAACCGGGCGCTGCGTCACTGTAAGCGCCGACCGCCCGACTGCGCGACCTATGACGAGCAGGAGATCGAAGACGTGCGGCCCGGTACCGATCCGGCCAACGAAGCGCTGAAGGGTGAGCTGAGCCAGCAGGTCCACAGCGCCATCCACGCTCTCTCGCCCCCCCACGCCGACGTCGTGATTCTCTGCGAGCTCGAAGGGCTCACCTACGCAGAGTGCGCCACGGTCCTCGAAATACCGGTGGGTACGGTTAAGTCGCGGCTCAACACCGCAAGCCGCCGACTCCGCGATCGCCTTGCGGAGTACGTTCTCGGCGAGCCTTCGAGTGCCGCGACCCGGAGCTTTACGGAGGTGCTGCCATGAGCCGCTGCGACCGCGTTCACGAAGAGTTGAAAGCCTATCAAGATCGGGAGCTCGGGCCGCTGGCGCGGACCACCGTCGCCCTCCATCTGAGGGGCTGCCCGACCTGCCGAGAGGAGATTCAGACCATGAGCCGACTGAGTGCTCTGCTGCGAAGCCAGCCCGCCGATACGCTGCCAACAGCCCTGCGAGACCGCATTGTCGAGGCAATGCCCACGGGCCTGCCCGACGCGCCGCCAACCCGGCCACGGCGGACGCGCGTCCAGCTCCTGTGGGCGAGCGGCGCAGTGGGGGTAGTCCTGCTGGCCGCCTCGATGCCGCTGCTCACTTCGACGTTTTCACCCCGCCGCGAAACGGCGGGTCTTGCGCAGCGACATGATCCGTCCCCCAATTTTGGCCCCCAGTCGGCAGGCTCGCCCGCCCGGGAGAACGTCGGAGCCGCAGCCAGCGAGCAGACGCCAGCCAGCACGGCGACTGGCCCGGTATATGTCGATGGCAAGCTCTCTTCTGCAGGCTCCTCGTACACAGAAAACCGGATGCAGGAAGCAAACGGCCGCAGCAGCACCCGCTCCTCCACCGCGGGAACCGACTCCTACGCTGATGCACGACACGCGGTGCCTGCCGCGTCACCCACCGCGGCGACCACGCCGCCGCTCTACAACGCGAAGAAAGCTATCGTTGGTGGGCTTGCATCAAGCCCGGCTGCCGCGGCTTTCGACCCTGAACGGGAGCGCCAGGTGCACCGCGAGGGCAGCCTTACGGTTCAAACGGCGAAGGTGGAAGAAGCCAGTGACCTCGCCACGCGGGTCGTGCGAGATGCCCAGGGATATGTTGCACAAAATGAGCTGAGCACCGGGGATGACAACCTTAAAACGGCAATCCTCACACTGAAGGTGCCCGTAAGCGGGTTCGAGCCTGTGATGGCGAAGCTCGCGAAGCTGGGGAGTGTCACGGCGCGCGCGCTCTCCGGCGAGGACATTACCGACAAGCTGACCGATGAGCAGGAGAGCGAGCGCATCCTGGGCGAGGACGTGCGATCGACGGAAGCGAGCCTCCGTACCCGGCGCAGTGCGGGCCAGGGCCGGCACGACGAGGAAGCGCTCCGATCGCTCCGGATCCGCCTGGCTCAGTCGCAGGCACGACTCAAGACGCTGCAGCGCCTCGGCTCGCTCTCGACCATCACGCTCCAGATATCCGAGCCCCCGAAACCGGCTCCGGCCGCGGGCGGACTTACGGACGAGTTCGGCGACACCCTGCGCGATGCTGCTCACTCGTTCCAGCAGGCGCTTCGACTCCCTCTGCAGATGCTGGTCTGGGTCATCGTCTACGCGCCGATCTGGGGTCTCCTGCTCTTCGGCTACCGGCGCGCCTCCCGCATTTAGTACCCCACATATCTCGAGCGCCCTGCCCCTCGTCGAGGGGCAGGGCGCTCCTGCGACTCCTCGCTTCCGCTAGCAGGTACAATCATTCAGCGTCGAAACATAAACGTCCTATCCCATCGGAGCAGATAAGCATATGAACCGCAGAGCAGCCCTGCGCGGCGCGACAGTCGCGCTGCTTCTCCTCACCTCGGCCGCCGCGAGCCGCGCGGCAGCGCCCGACAGCGTGCGCGTGGTGAAGAACCCGCGCCCCGCGGCCGCCAGCGGACTCTACACGTTCAATCGCGCGCCTCTCGTGCCCACACAGTTCATCAAGCTGCCGATCGGCGCGATCACTCCGCGCGGGTGGATTCGGAAGCAGCTCGAGCTCGATGCGAGCGGCCTCGTTGGTCACATGTCTGAAGTCTCCGACTACCTTAAGTATGCCAACAACGGCTGGGTCGACCCGAAGGGCACGGATGGCTGGGAAGAAGTCCCCTACTGGCTGCGTGGATTCGGCGATCTCGGCTACGTCTTGAAAGATCCGCGCATCATCGCGGAAGCGAAGCACTGGATCGACGGCATGATCGCCAGTCAGCGTCCGGACGGCTGGTTCGGCCCCGAGAGCGCGCGCACCTCCCTCGAGGGCGGGCCCGACATGTGGCCCCACATGCCCATGCTGAACGTGCTCCGCTCCTACTACGAAGTCACCCACGACGCGCGGGTGATCCCGTTCCTCACCCGCTTCTTCCGATACATGAACACCCTTCCGCCGCCCGTCTTTAAGCGCGGTTGGGGCGCGGTGCGCTGGGGCGACAATATCGATTCTGTCTACTGGCTCTACAACCACATCGGTGAAGCCTGGCTGCTCGAGCTGGCCCGCCACATCCACGAGAACTCCGCCGACTACACGAACACCATCCCCACCTGGCACAACGTCAATCTCGCCCAGGGAATCCGAGAACCTGCGGAGTACTGGCAGCAGGCGCTCGACCCGAAGTTCCTGCAGGCCACCGAGAACGACTACCAGAAGGTGATGACCTCTTACGGACAGTACCCCGGCGGCGGCTTCTCCGGCGACGAGAATTGCCGGCCCGGCTTCCACGACCCGCGCCAGGGCTTCGAAACCTGCGGCATCGTCGAGTTCATGCATACGTTCGAGATGATGAGCCGAATCACGGGCGACCCGCTCTGGGCCGATCGCACGGAGGAGCTCGCGATCAACTCGCTCCCGGCGGCGCTCACGCCGGACCACAAGGGGACCCACTACATCACGCCCGCTAACGTCGTGCAGATCGACAACCGCGGACACACGAAGGCCCAGTTCGCAAACGGAACCTTCCCGATGCTCGCCTTCAAGCCCGGCATCCATGACTACCGCTGCTGCCCGCATAATCTCGGCATGGGATGGCCCTACTATGCTGAGGAGATGTGGCTCGCAACCGCAGACAGAGGTCTCTGCGCTTCCCTCTATGGCGCGTCCGAAGTGACCGCGAAGGTCGGCCCCGGAGCCGGCGCCGAGTTTACCCTTACCGAGGCAACCGGCTACCCCTTTAACGACACGGTCGAGCTCACGCTGACGGGTCCTCGCGCCGTTCAGTTCCCGCTCTGGCTCCGCGTCCCGGGCTGGTGCACTGCGCCACGGCTGACGGTAAACGGCAAGCGCCTCAGCACCGCCGGCGCGGGACCGCTAACCTACCTGGTGGTCGACCGCGCGTGGAAGTCAGGCGACCGCGTCACGCTCACCCTGCCAATGCACGTCGCGGTGCGCACCTGGAAGCAGAACAAGGACGCCGTCTCCGTCAACTATGGCCCAATCGCGTTTTCAGTAGACATCACTGAGAAGTGGCAGCGGTTCAGCGGTGCAGCCTCCTGGCCCGAGTACGAAGTGTTTGGCCAGTCGCCCTGGAACTACGGATTGGCGCTCAATGACGCCGATCCCACCCGCGGCATGCAGGTGGTGAAGCGGGGCGATCCCTTCACGGATCAGCCCTTCACGCACGAGGGAGCGCCCCTGGGCCTCCGGGTGAAAGCGCGCCGCATTCCGGAGTGGACCACCGATGGTGACGACATCATCGGCCTTCTGCAGCCGAGTCCGGCCCTCACGCGCGAAAAGGTCGAGCCGATCACCATGATCCCGATGGGCGCGGCGCGGCTGCGCGTCACCACGCTGCCGGTGGCCTCCGATGCACCGGGCGCTCACGTCTGGAAGCCATCCGCTCAGCCCTGGCCCAAAGGGACCGCATCGAAGGTATTCGATAACCTGGACGCACTTGCAGATGAGATCGAGCCGGCGCGGTCGCACGACGACTCGATTCCGCGCTTCACCTGGTGGGACCATCGCGGCTCCGTTGAGTGGGCATCGCTCGAATTCGAGAAGCCCATCACTGTCAGCAAGAGCGCCATCTACTGGTACGACGACACAGGCTCTGGCCTGTGCAGGATCCCGGCATCCTATCGGATTCTCTACCTCGACGGAACAGAGTGGAAGCCGGTACAGGCGACAGAGCAGTACAAGGTCTCGATAGACCGTTACAGCACGGTCTCCTTCAAGCCAGTGACCGCGAAGGCGTTCCGCGTAGAGGTGCAGCTCCAGCCGACTTTTTCCAGCGGCATCCTGGAGTGGAAGCTGCAGCCCTGACCACGCGCTGACTTTTTGCGGACCTCGTCGCCGCGTGAGCACTCGGCTTGAGACGAGAAGACATTCGGTAACCCGTTCATCAGAACCGGCTACCGAATGTCTTCTTTCTAACTGTCTCGGCAGATGGCTTGCACCATAGCGCCGCAGGGCGGTCCCCTGACGCTCTGTCTCCGGGTGCCTGGCAGCCTATCCGTCATCGATTAACGATTTGCCGTAACAGCCGAGCCCTATGCACAGCGCTTCCGCAAACAACACATAGTCATTGCCGCTGTTGCGAGCGACAGGAATCGTAATGACCGCAAGTATCACCGCAAGGCCGATGATGATCGCCCCGCAGTTCTTCTTCCCAATATGGGCTTCGATCACACCGGACGTACCTAAGCAGACTCCCAGGAGCACTATGAATACGATGTAAATCACTGTAACAATGATGACTCCGCCGATCATCTTATTTTCCTTATGTCCTTTGCGCCGGGCAGGAGATGTCTACAAGTAACAAACGATCCTCCCATCCAGGCAGCCGTCATCATGATGCCAACTGTGAACTCTCCGTTGTTGAACAGCCACACCGCCGCTGCAAGCAAAAGCAGATGGATATAGATCGTGAGGGGGTTCTCCTTCACGCCCTCAATGATCGCGCCGAGGCCCACGCCGAGTATGCAAACGGCCGCAGCAAGGATAACCGCAAACACAAGAACGCAAATGCCAATCAGAATAGCAGTCATTATGTTTTTGATCCTCCGTTACTATGCTAGCGAACCGCCGGGCACTCTTAAGTTTGAAACGCCAGGCCCTGAAGAGAGCCTGGCATTATGCAGGTACGGCGGGCATGTGCCCGTTCTCGGAGGTGTCAATCCTCTGCGGGGACGGAACCCGCACCGCTAAGCAAAGGCATGGGCGCCTCCGCGAGGAGGGGTCTGAAGGAAGCCTGCGACACAGCGACGACCTGACGAACAGAAACTCACTAACTCAACGGGAGGCGTTTGGGGGAAGCTGAGCTGGCTGAACAGGATGAAATCCGTGGTTCCCAGGTCCGGCCAGGCGACAATTGAACGAGTGGTAGAGGCGTCGAACATGCCTCTCGCCATCAATTCGTCTGGCTGAGCGGCACCGCGGTGTTCGTGGCAGGCGGTGAAACGCCGTATACGGACCCACATGTACGAGGGTGTGAGACGCGGAGCATGCGAAGACTCCGCCTTCTCGATTCTGGAGACGGGAACGAATCTCCCCGGCGGAATGAACCCCGTGGTCCGCCAGTCCAGACTTTGATCTACGAGGGCCTTTACGGGTGCGGGGAGGCGTCCGGGAGTCGCTGCGATGTCATCAGGCGGTTTGCAGGTGCCGAGACTATGACAGCCCCTGCACCCTCTGGAGCGCCCGATTCACGAGCGTCATCTCCTGATTACTCAACCTGCCGATATACTCGTCCAGGCGGGCTTTGGAGATTGTTTGAATCTCCTCACATCTCACGCTTGAAACTCTGGGCAATCCATTTTCGCTCGATGGCCGAACCTCGACATGCGTCGGAACCGCTGCGGGAGTGGTGCTGACGGCGACGATAATAGTATTCGGGTATCGCGTGGAACGGTTGCCTGCATCGGCATGGATAATGAGGGCGGGCCGGCGCCCCGCCTGTTCCGATCCCCGAGACGGCTTCCAATCCACCCAGAACAGATCGCGCCTGCGGATCGCGCGCTCAGTCATGCCTTTGAACCACTTCTGCCTGGGCCGCAAACGCATACTCCACATCAGAGTCTTCGGGATCGTTCCCAAGACGCTCGAACCCCTCGTACAACTCGCGATCTTCTTCGCTACGCAAATACGCATCGACCCACTGATTGAACAGGTCATTCATGCTCACATGGTTCTGTATCGCCTGAGCACGCAGTGCCGCGTGCCTATCCTCGGAAAGACGGACAGTTAGCTCAACCATGCGACCTCCAGGATTGATCAGGCATTGCGATAGCATATTCTGATGGCGTTCTTGAGAAAAAGACTATGATACTGGATTGCGGAAGTGCTCCCTCAGAGTGATCATCGCAGTTCAGGTCCGGGTCCCCGGCACCCCCATGCCCTGAATTACCGAACCATCATCACGAAAAAGTGCCTGCGGTGCTGAAAACCGGGATCATGCGCCGGCTAGTCATGCAGGCCCTGCGGGTAATTGGAAACCGGTCTCTATCCCCCGTGCATCGGGGTGGCAGCAGATAGGTCAGAGGGCGTCCAGAGCGCGCGTACATCCTCGCCTCGTTCCGTTCTCGCCTGCAGGTCGCGCAGGAACTCCACGAACCCGACTTTCGGCTCCCAACCGAGAACGCCCTTTGCCTCGGAGAGGTCGTGCTGCTCCACGCCTTCCGGCAGAGAGAGGTCGTAATCGCGCAGCAGTCGCGCCGAGCCAGGAACTTGCGCCTCGCACCAGTCCGGGCCGTTCCGCCGAAAATCCGCGCGGACGGCGTCCGGGAAACGGTGGTTCGTATGCACGATGGTGCGGAACAGCCCGAATCGCTTTTCGATAGCCGCCTGTAGAGACGCGACCGTTGCGTCTGCGACATCGCGCCGGTCCACGCCGTTGCGCAGCAGTTTTTCACCGAAAGCGAGGTAGGGCTTGGGCACGAAATCATGGTATCGCAGCATGGCGACCGCCGCTCCGCTCATCTCGTGAACCATGCGGCAGAGGTCTTCCCCGATCACTTTGGTCACGCCGTACACGCCGCCCCACCCGAACGCCATGGAAGAGGCGTATACGATCGCCTGAACTCTATTCTCGCGGCACGCTTCAAAGACGTTGAACGTGCCATCTACGTTTACCGCAAAGATGGTGGCGTCGCTGACAGGGGGCTGGTGAGCGCAGTGCCAGGCAGCCAGATGAATAACAGCGTCCACGCCCGCCACTGCCCGACGTGCATCCTCCACGGTGCGCGTGTCGCACCGGACGAACTCGCCCAGTCCGAGAATCTCTTCCGGAGGCGCGGAGACGTCCGCCATCCGCAGCTCGGCCCCCGTCGCAGCCAGCGCACGACACGTCGCCTGTCCGGCGTTTCCTGCCGCTCCCGTTACCAGCACTCTCATGTTCACCTCTCCTTTCGCCTAAGGGGTGGCTAGCCCACACTCCAGTTACAGCGTCGTCTGCATCGCAAGCGAGCGAGTGCTGAATTGAAGGAAAAGCCGTCGGGGGCGTGGAAGTGCGTTGTAATCCATCCGAGGAGCCCGAAACCATGGCTGTTCCAGAATCTCCCTGCCCCCGCTGTTCGCACCCGACCCCCATCGACGCGGCAAGCTGCCCGGAGTGCGGGCTCACGTTCGAATCGACCGCCGAGCAGCCAGCGTCCACCGCGGCCCCGGCCGTCTACCGGCCGGCCCTGGCGGACGAGAAGCCGCCGATGCCAGCATCCAGAAAGGCCGGCCTGGCGGTCGTGGGGTTGCTCCTGGCGTTCGGCATCTATCGCTTCATCCATCCAACCCCATTTCCCGCTGAGAAGATCAGCTCCATCAAAAAGGGCGAGTCCATTGAAAAAGTGCGGGAGGACCTCGGTAGGCCGGACCAGATTATACCGGTGAGCGACGGCAATATGCTGCTCGTCTATTGGGCGAATAACGATGACAGCATCGCTATCGCCTACAAGGACGGTAAGGTCACCGACATCACCCATCGCCCCCACCACTGAGGTCGGTTCAGTCGCTGCCAGGGCGTAGTGGCGCGGCGTCCCCGCTGCACTACGCACCATTCGCTGGCGCTCCCCCAGAGAGCGTATGACCTGATGGCCGCGCCTACGGCCAGAATGCGTATGTCGGAATGTGAAGCGCGATGCCGATGAGGGTCCAGAGCGAGCCGCAGACGCAGTCGCCCAGGATCAGGCCGAAGAAGAAGGGGAGCGCCGCCCGGTAGGCCCGAAGGCCCCCATAGCGCAGCAGCGTCGATTTGATCACCCACGCGATCGTCAGCGGGAGCCAGAGCAGGCTGAGCGACCAGGAGCTCGAGACCGCATAGCCGACCGGATGGAACGGGAACCAGCCCACCCGGAGGCGCATCGAGTTGAGCAGAAGCGTGATGCCGAGCCCTACCGCGATGGCGGTTCGGGTGTTCACCTGCTGCTGGAGCCCGGTTGAGGTGGTCGTCCAGCTTCGCATGCGATTCCATGGCTCGGAGCCGAAGATCAACATCACGTTGGGCGGAGCGATCTTCTGCGATGCTCCATAGCGATATGCCTGATCCAGGTTCGCCCAGAACCCGCAGACCACCCCGATCGCCATTGCCCCGAGCATGGCCCAGAAGAGCGGCCGGAAGCGCGCATGTGTCCGCTCTGCAATCTTGAATCCCTCTAGCTGCACCGGCATCGGGTGAGACCGATAGGCCCGGTTGAACCCATAGAAGAGGGAGAACATCGCGAGATCCGGCCGCGTGAAGTGCGTGGAAGGCGAAATGGACGTGAGGATGCTGTCCGGCCCTCCCATGTGCAGGTCGTGAGCAGGCGGGCCCAGCTCGGCTCGCATCCTGGTGATGGCAACCGCCAACGTGAAATAGATCAGGAAGAAGGCGAGGATAATGTAGGGGCTCATGCCTCCGGCGCGGCAGAAGCTGTAGATCAGGATCGACCCGAGCACAAGCCCGAGCGCCGCGCCGCGGTACGAGAGAGGCTCGCGTTCATCCTTGAACTCCACCGACCGGTCGAAGAGTCCCTTCAGGATCCAGAGGAATCGGCTCCGGCTCGTCCAGAGCGCAAAGAGCGCCAGTCCAATGTAGCAGCCGAAGCCCTGAGCCTCCACATAGGGGAATCCCGGCACGTCGGAGTAGTTGTACATTGCGCCGAACACTCGCTCCAGCCGCCACACCCAGGCGAAGAACCAGCACGAGAAGAGCAGGTCCACTGGCAGAAGCATTCCCAGAGCGATGCCAAATGGATAGATTGCGATGGGTGTCCAGCCAATCGCATTCCACGGCGGGCTCGTAACATAGGTGTTGAGATCCTGCGCCGGGCCGAACCGCTTTAGCGGAAGCATCGGAATCGAGGGATAGAGATAGGCGAATCCATTCCAG